>JAPLTR010000086.1 GCA_026398065.1 Verrucomicrobiota bacterium
TACGCTGCTCACCATGGCGACGGCGGTGGAGGAACCGTGGCTGAAGGAGATTTTCCCGGGCGACTACCGCGAAGTGAAGGGCGTGAGCTACGACGAGTCGATCAAGCGGGTGGTCTCGCGGCGGGAGCGGCGGTTCCGGGACCTCGTGCTTGAGGCGAAGGTCAGCAGCGACGATGCGCCGTTGAACGAAGCGGCCGCCCTGCTCACCAAGGAGGTGCTCGCCGGTCGCCTGAAGCTCGAGGCGTGGGACGACACGGTCGAGCAATGGATCATCCGCGTGAACCGGCTGGCGGAGTGGTTTCCCGAACTGGAGGTGAACCCGATCACCGAAGCGGACCGTGCCACGCTGATCGAGCAGGTGTGTTACGGTGAACTGGGGTATCGGGGAATCAAGGACAAGCCGGTGATGCCCGTCCTGCGCGACTGGCTGACCGCCGAGCAGTTCGCCGTGCTCGACGACTATCTGCCCGAGAGACTCGTGATGGGCAATGGGCGCAAGTCGCGGCTCACCTACGCCAAAGAGGGGCCGCCGATCCTGAGCGCGCGCATCCAGGAGCTGTTTGGCATCGAGGGGAAGTTCACGATCGGGCACGGACGCGTGCTGGTGAAGTTCGAGGTGCTTGCGCCGAACCACCGGCCGATCCAAGTCACGGACGACCTGACGAACTTCTGGCGGGAGCAGTACCCGAAGGTGAAGGCGGAGCTGTCGCGCCGCTACCCGCGGCACGAGTGGCGGTGAGCACCCCGGCTGGGTCAGCTTCCGGGTGTAGCGATCTTGGCGCAAAGGTGGCGTTCACCGGAGAGAGAATTTGACGACGACCCAGTGGGCCCGAGAGCGTCGGCGACGACTCCGGAATCGCGATGCCCGCCCTTGTGGGGCGAGATCAGGGTCGCTGACGAGGGAGCGCGAGGGCGATCTGCTGGCGCGGTGGCCACGGGGTGACGGACCGAACCGGCGCTGCCGGGTGTCAGGCCGGCGGCCATTTCAGAAATCCAAGGCGAGTTGCTCCGCGTTGATTCTGATTTTTCCCGCGATGCAGCGCGGTGGCTGTTTGCGCTGACTTTCGATCACGCGGGCCAGCTGGCGCGTGTGGACCTGCGCGATCGCGGCCAGCGGAGCCCCGGTGAGGATGTAACGCTCGTCGCCCAGTTCGTGGAGCAGGTCGCGGTGGCGGTGGCGGACCGGCTTGGTGTTCAATCGGAGGTCGGCGAGGCCGGCGAGAAGGTGCGCGAGAGGAAACAGTTCACGAACAATGGGCGCCGGAACGGACACGGACTCCGGCCGGTCGGCGAGGGCGGCGGTCCGGTCGCGTGAGCCCTGGACCAACGGGACCCGGCAAGCGGGGCAGGTGACGCCGTCAAAGGTGAAGCCGCAATTTTCACACCCGTTCAAATAAGCCCCGGTGAACTCCACGGGGAACTTGACGAAGCCGCGGACGCGCGGATCCCCCGGCGTGCGGAGGGCGTCGATCAGGGCAGTGTAAGAGGGCGCAATCTCCATCAGGGTGTATTCGCGGCCGATGTTGCCGAGGGAGTGGGCGTCGGAGCTGCAGAAGAGGGTGTGTTCGTCGAGCGTGCCGAGCCGGCGGCACATGGCGGGGGTGGAGGTGCAGCCCATCTCGACCGCGAGAATGCGGGAGGTGAACTCGCCGAAGACCTCGCCGAGGGAGCGGTGGCCGGCAACGCTGCCGAGCGCGGAATCGTGCGGGCTGAGGACGTGCGCGGGGGCCAGTTCCGTGTCGTCGCCGTGCGCGACCACGAGGGCGAGGAGCTGGCGGGAGGTGAGGGCGAGGGCGGGGCGGCCCTGGCGAAGATCGCCGAAGGGGGCCACGCGCGATTGAAACCGCCGGGCGCTGTCGATCGTGCGGAAAAGAATCAGGTGATGCAGCCGGGCGGACTTCGGCGCTCCGGGTGGCGCACAGCACACTTCGGTGGTGAGGACGAAGTGGAGCGGGCGGTGCAACCGGGCCGGCAGCATCTCGGCGCAACTTTCCTCGTAGGCCGGCCGCAGCGTCAGGAAGCCTGAGTCGTCTTCGGTCAGGTGGGTTTCGATCTGATG
>JAPLTR010000486.1:0-10452 GCA_026398065.1 Verrucomicrobiota bacterium
CTGTTTCGGGTGACGGGCAACCCGCTCTATCGCGCGCTGGCCTACTCGGGATTCATGCTGAATCTGTTCAATAAGATGCCGGTCGGGTTTCTCGACGGCGGGCGGATCGCGACGGCGCTGTCGCCGTGGCTGTGGATCGCGGGACTCGCGGTGCTGGTGGGGATGATTGTGATGCACCCCAATTTCCTGCTGATCCTCATCCTGATCATGTCGCTGCCGCGGGTGTGGTCGCTGTTCCGCCCAAAGACCGACGAGGAGGCGCGGTACTTCGAGGTCACCCCGGAGCAGCGCGGCACGATGGCGGTGCTGTATTTCGGCCTGCTCGTGATTCTCGTGCTCGGGATGCGGATGACGCACATCGATCCGGGATCGCTATGACGCAGAGCGGCCGGGAGACAGGCTGTGGAAATCTTGCCCGTCAGACCGGCGGCTGATTTTATTGGCGGGTGAAATTCTCGCGGCTTCTGGCGCTGGTGCTTGGTCTGACGGCGATGGCGATGGCCCGGGCCACGACAGTGGTCCCGCCGAGTTTCGATGAACTGGTGCAGGCGTCGGAGCTGGTCTTCCGCGGGCGGGTGACCGCGGTGAAGTCGGACTGGGCCGGCGAGGGCAAGGCGCGCCATCTCGCAACCTGGGTGACGTTTGCGGTGGAGCGAACGCTGCGCGGGAGCGCGGGCGGAGAGATCACGCTGGAGTTCATGGGCGGTGAGTCCGGCGCCAAGCGACTGGTGCTGGCAGGCTGGCCGCAGTTCGCGGTGGGCGACCGCGGGGTGTTTTTCGTGGAGCAACGGCTGGGACGCGTCTGCCCGCTGATGCGGCTGCGGCACGGAAAATATCGGATTGTGGGCGAGGCCGGAACGGCCTCTGAGCGGGTGATGCGGGACGACGGCACCCCACTAAAGTCGGCGACGGACGTGAGCGCTCCGTTGGTTGAGACGTCCGGTGCCAACCGGGCCGTCACCTCGAACGAGGCGCTCAGCCTGCGGAATTTCGAGGCGCAGATCGAGACCCGCTCGTCGGAGCTGGCGCGAAAGGAGACCGTGCGATGACGCGAAAAGCTTGGATGGCGATCGCCTGGGTGTGCGGGTGTGCGGCGGTCGTCCGGGCGTGGGTCCCCCTTGGTGGCGCGCTCCGTCCCGACGGGCCGGTCGCGATCACCGTGGCACTCACCGAGACGGCACCGGTCGGAACGGCGGGCGATCTGAATGCGGCGGCGAGGGAAGCGATGAACCTGTGGAACGCGAAGTTGCAACGCGTGCGGCTCGCACCCGCCGCCCCGGAAGGGGAGGTCTGGTATGAGAACGGTCGCAGCGAGCTGTTTTTTGACCAAAACATGTTCGACGAGTCATTTCCCAGCGGGGTGCTCGCGGTCACCTCGACGACCGAAGATCGGGGTGTGGTGGTGGAAACGGACATTATTTTCAATGCCAACCGCCGGTGGTCGGTGTATCAGGGAGGGGTGCAGAGCGCGGCGGTCGATGCACGGCGGGTGGCGGCCCATGAACTGGGTCATCTGCTCGGGCTCGACCATCCCGACGAAGCGGGACAGCGCGTGGCCGCGATCATGAACTCGACGATCAGCGCGGTCGAGGTGCCGTCGGCGGACGACGAGGCGGGCGTGCGCGCGCTCTATGACTTTGGGCCGGGGGCGCCGCCTGTGATCATTGCCCATCCCGAGCCGACCAATGTTGGTGAGGGGCTGAAGGTGAACCTCGCGGCGACAGCCGGGGGGCGGGGCCCGCTGAGCTATCAATGGACTCGCAACGGGACCGCGATCGCCGAGGCGACGAGGAACAAGCTGCAGTTTGTCGGCGAGTTCGAAACCGCGGGGGACTACGCCGTCATCGCGCGCAGCCCGGCGGGAGCGACTGCCAGCCGCGCGGCACGCGTGACCGTGAGACCGATGGAGGCGCTGGTGGCGGGGGTCGCCTCCAGCCAGAGTTCCGCGGTCATGGGAGCGACCCTGACCCTCACCCCGTTCCTGAGTTCCGCCGGTGGTTTCGAGACGCGCTTCGAATGGAGCAAAGACGGCGTGGTGATCCCGGGGGCGACCACGCTCCGGCTCACCGTGCCGGACGTCCAGTTTTCCGATGCGGGCCGCTATGTCCTGAAGGTGATCAGCGGGGCGGCCAGCACTGAGGTGCCATTTCCTCCGGTCACGGTGACGCCGCCTTCGCCGCCACGGTTCACCAGCGATCTGGAGTCGCGGGCGGTGGCGATCGACGAGACCGTCACCCTGCAGGCGCCGGGGACGGCGAGCGCGCCGGTATCGTACCAATGGAAGAAGAACGGCGTCGCCCTGCCCGGGGCGACCACGCCGGTATTGCGCCTGAGTTTTTTCCAGGCCGCCGATGCCGGCACCTATTCGGTCACGATGACCAATGCACTGGGACAGGCGACGAGCGAGGGTGGTGTCCTGACGCTGGCGAAAGCGGGAGAGGTGCAGTTCAAGCTGCAGCCCAGGGCTGTCACCGAATACAATGGGGCGACGGTGTCGTTTGACGCCCTGGTGGAGACGGGGGTGACGACCTTTCGTTGGTGGAAGGACGGGGTGGCGTTGAACGACACGCCCGTGGCGCCTCCCTCGCCGGGCAGTCCATCCAAGGTCGGCCGGATTTCGGGCACGCGGGAGAAGGTGCTGCGCATCGAAGGGGTGTCCGCGGCGGATGCCGGGTCGTACCTGCTGGAGATCTCGGATGGGAACGAAACGGTGCGCAGCCGCGCGGCTCGGCTGACCGTGCTGCCAAGGCCGAAACCGGTGATCACCGGGAACCCGTCGCACCACACGGTGGCACCCGGGGCGGCTGTGAGCCTGGGCGTGGGCGTGCGGCGACGGCTTGAGGCTGGGTCCATCGTGACCCCACCGGCCTACGAAGAACCCTCCTATCAATGGTTCAAAGACGGCGTCGCGATCGCCGGAGCGACCATGAATGTGCTGGCCTTCACGGCGGCGGTCACGGACACGGGGAGGTATTTTGTGCGGGTTTCCAACCCCGATGCCGCGGCCGACAGCGACAGCGCGGAGGTCACGGTCGCGGCCGGAGCCACCACTTTTATCCCGGTGCAGAAGGGTAATATCTATCTGGACCGCACATACTCCGAGGGCATCAGGTTCTTCCGGATCGGCTTGGATTTGGAACTACGAACGCTGAGTCGAACGGTGGACGCCGTCAGCTGGATCCAGGTGGGTCCTTCGCCGGCGGGAAACGGACCGGTGCCCGATTCGCCCGGGTTCTCTCCCGGGGTCTACCGATTGTACGCCCAGCGCGGCGCAGTGATCGAGCAGAGCCGGCCCGCGATCTTTGATTACAGTCCGATCATCGTGCCACTGATCACGCAGCATCCACGCGGCAACGTGGTGGTGCCGGGAACGGATGTCTCCCTGACCGCAGACGCGGTGGCGTATGGCCCCATCTCTTACCAGTGGCAAAAAGATGGGGTGGCCCTTCCCGGAGCGACCGGGAAGGAACTTCTATTGCCCCGGGTTTCGCCGAATGAGTTTGGCGCCTACCGGGCGGTGTGCACGAGCTCCGCCGGTTCGACGACGACGGAGGCCGCCATCGTCGAAGCACGGTCGAGTGCCCTGCCGGTGATCACCCTGCAGCCGCGCGGGCTGACGGCGACGACCGGCACGACGGTGACCCTGAGTGTCGCTGCGACGGGGAGCGGGCTGCGATACCAATGGCGGAAGGACGGCCAGCCCGTCTCCGGCGCCACGCTCACGAGTCTGGCGCTCAAGCCCGCGGCGATCTCCGACACCGGTGCGTACACGGTCGTCGTGAGTGACGGCGCCCTGTCCACGACCAGCCGCATCGCGCAGGTGAGGGTGCAGACGCCGACGAGGGCGCCCGAAATGCTGCTGCAGCCGGCGGCCCAGACCGTCGCGGCGCTCGGCGGAGATGCGACCCTGTCGGCGGTGGCGGACGGCGCGCCGCTGCCGGCGCGCTACCAATGGAGGAAGGACGGGGTGGACATTCCCGGGGCGACGGACGCGCGGCTGCGGCTGAGCGACGTGACCGTGTCGTCGGCAGGAGCCTATTCCGTGGCGGTCACCAATGAGGCCGGCGCAACGACCAGCCAGGTGGGTATTGTAACTGTGGATACGTCTGCCCGGCTGGTGAATCTCGCCACGCGCGCGGCGGTCGGGCGCGAAGGGGATGTGTTGATCGCGGGATTCGTGGTCAGTGGGACCGAGTCGCGGCAGGTGCTGGTACGTGGGATCGGCGACCAGCTCTCGGAGTTTGGCGTCAGCGGCGTGCTGCGCGACCCGGTGGTGAGCCTTTACGATGCGAAGGGAAAACTGCTGGACAGCAACGACGACTGGTTTCGCACCGGTGAGGCGAAGATGGAGGAACTCAGGGCCGCGGCGAAACAGGTCGGGGCGTTTGCGCAGCGCGAGGACGCGCGCGACGGGGCGCTGCTCGCCACGCTCGCGCCGGGCAGCTACACGGTGAAGGTCGCGGGTCTCGCCAACACCACGGGCGTGGGCCTCGTGGAGGTTTACGAGTTGGGGAAGCCGGGGAAGGGCCGGTTGATCAATCTCTCGAGCCGCGCGGTGGTGGGAAAGGGGGCGAATATTTTGATTCCGGGGCTGGTGCTCAAGGGACTGACGTCGCGGCGGCTCTTGATTCGCGCGGTCGGGCCGGGGCTGGCGGACTTTGGTGTCGCGGGGACGCTCGTCGATCCGGTGATGACGGTGTTTCGCGACGGGGCGGAGGTGGCGCAGAACGACAACTGGGGCGAGCAGGCGAACGCGGCGAATGTCGCCCTGATCCGCACCGCAATGGCGGCGGTGGGGGCGTTTGCGCTGAAGGAGGGCAGCCGCGACGCGGCGCTGCTGCTCGATCTGCCGCCGGGGAGCTACACGGTCCAGGTCGCGGGCGTGCGCGACGCCACGGGCGTGGCGCTCGTGGAGGTGTACGAGGTCGCGCCGTGAGTCGGGGGCGCGACCGCCCCCGGTCGGTCATATCGTAGGCGACCGAGGGCGGTCGCGCTCCCTGACTTGCTAGCGCGCGAGCGGCGCCACGGAAAACGATTCGAACACGGCGGCGCCGTCGTCGATGCGAAGGCCCGCGAGGCCGGTGGTGAGGTGGGCATCGGTCGCGGTGAGGGCCGGTTTACCATCGACGGTGACGGTGAGTTTGTCGCCGAGGGCGGTGACTTCGAGCGTGTGCGGCTGCGCGGCGTCGAGGGTGAGCGGGGCGGAGGCGAGCTCCGTGGTCGTGCTGCCGTCGAGGTAGGAGAGGACGACGCGGGCGGGATCGGCGGCGATCGCGGCGAAATAGGCGCGTTGGGCCTGGCGGCCGACGGCGGGCTGGGCGGCGCGAAAAAGAAGGCCGGCGGGCTTGCCGCCGGGCGTCACGCGGAGGCGGGTGGCGAAACGGGCGTCGGCCCAGGTGCGGTCGCGGAGGATGAGTTTTTCGCCGGAGCGGAAGGCGTTGACGAGTTCGCCGTCGGGACGGCCGAGCTGAACTTCGCCGGGGGCAACGATGCAGTATTGCACGTGGCCGTAGTAGTCCCACGCGGCGAGGCCGGAGCGGAACTCCTCGCGGAAATCGCCACCGGTGCGGGTGAGGTTGCGCTGGCCGGAGGGCACGGGGAGGAGAGTGCCGGCCGGGACCGGAGAGCCGAAGTTGGGCGTGCCGTCGGCATTCCAACGGAAGGGCTGGAGGCGGAGGGTGCGCTGCCAGCCGTTGGAGCGGTTCACCTTGGAGTGATAGACGAGCCAGTCCTCGCGGCCGTCGGGGGAGGTGACGAAGCAGTTGTGGCCGACGCCGAAGGTCTTCTCGTCGCTCTGGAAAACGGGCTGCGGGCCCTTGGTCCATGCGGCGGGGTTCATCGGGTCGCCGTCAGGGGCGAGGGTGAGCATCCCGAGCTTGTAGCTGGGCTGCCAGGAGCCGCTGCACGAGTAGGTCACGAAGACACGGCCGTTGCGCGTGAGGACCTCGGGGGCCTCGGCGAGACCGCGGCCGGTGAGCTTTTCGTCGACGCGCTCCCAGAGGAAATCGCCGTTGGCGGCGAGGCGTACGCGGTTGCTGGATACGGTCCAGGGATTGGCGAGGGTGGCGATGTAGAGCCATTGTTCGTCACGGGTGTCTTCCCAGCCGGACCAGATGACGTAGCGTCTGCCCTTGTGCTCGAGGATGGTGGCGTCGATGGCCCAGCGGTTGTCGGCCTTGGTGTCGAGGTGATCGCCGGTGTAGAGCTCGGCCTTGAAGGCGTAGGCGCTGAGCGGATCGTCGGTGGCGGACTCGAGGACGATGGTGCGGTGGTTGGCGTTTTTGCCGTCGGAGGCGCCGACATAGACGTACCAATGGCCGTCGAGGTGGTGCAGCTCGGGAGCCCAGACCTCGCGCGAATGCGGGCCCGTGGCGGGCGCGCGCCAGACGACGTGTTTCTCGCCGAGGCTGGTGAGGCGGTCGCTGCGGCTGATGACGATGCTGCGGTTGGTGCCGGAGGAGCACCAGTAGTAATGGTCGCCATGGCGGACGACCCACGGGTCGGCGCCTTCGGCGATGGGATTGGCAAAGGTCGACGCCTCGGCGCCGTGGACCAACGCGAAAGTGAAGGTAAGGAGGATGAGGAGGGCGGACCGCATGGAGATCAGGGTTTGGAAGGGCTGAGGGAGAGGGTGGCGGCCGTGATCGAGCCGGTAAAGGCGAACGGCTCGGCATACTCGCCGACGGTGCCGCCGGTGTCGCGGCCGACGACCAGGACGTCCACCGGCTGCTGGATGAGGGGGCCCTCGACGCTGCCGGTGGCGATGGTGCGGCCGTCGGCGGTGAGCGTGACGCGACCGTCGGTGCCGAGGGTGGCGGCGAGCTGTTTCGCGGTGGCGGTCGCGGCGGGTTCGGCACGGACGGTGGAGAGCTTGGTGGCGCGGCGGACTCCGAAGTGGAGGGCGCCCTGCTGGAAGTAAAGCGACCAGCCGTGGGCGGCGCCGCCATGCGAGATGAGCACGCCGTCGCCGGCGGCGGGGGCGGCGAGGTTCACCGTGACGGTAAAGCCGCGGCCGGCGATGCGCGGCGACTCGGCGCGCGAGAGCTGCGTGGTGGCGGTGAACTCGTAGCGGTCCTTCGGGGCGGACGCGGCGGGTTCGGCGGGGGCGCTGAGGAGCTTGGGCGTGCCGAAGATGCGGCCGGGGTCGTCCTGCTCCGTCATCCACGCGGTGACCTCCTCGCGCATCGCCGTGAGGCGCGGGGTGCGCATGGGATCGGTGGCGAGGTTGTGCAGTTCGAGCGGATCGGCGCGGAGGTCGTACAGTTCCTCGGCGGGACGCTGGTAGTAGTGGGCGACCTTCTCCGCGGCGCCGGGATCGGTCTTGGCGGCCTCGAGCCAGCTGCCGAAATAGCCCGGGCCGTCGGCGGCCTGGGCGAGGTCGACATGGCTCGTGTATCTGTATTCCGGATGCAGGTTGCGGATGTACTTCCAGTCGGCGGTGCGGAGGGCGCGGGTGGGGTAGACGTTGTAGTTTCCGTCGCCGCTGTGCGTCGCGAAGATGCGGTCGCGGTGCGTCGACGTCTGGCCGCGGAGGACGGGGCCGAAGGAACGGCCGTCGATTCCGGCGGGGGCGGGGCCGCCGCCGAGGTCGACGAGGGTCGGCAGGATGTCGACCCAGCTCACCATCGCATCGGTGCGCGCGCCGGGGCGGGTGTGGCCGGGCCAGACGGCGATCAGGGGCGTGCGGATGCCGGCGTCGTAGACGTTCCACTTGCCGAAGGGCCACTGGGCGCCGTGGTCGCTGGTGTGGAGGAAGATGACGTTGTCCCGGCCGAGCACCTCGCGGGCGGCGTCGTAGACCTCGCCGAGTTCGGTGTCCATGCGGCCGATGGCGGCGTAGTAGCGCGCGCGGGCGTCACGGGTCTGGACGGTGTCAACGTGCTGCGGGGGGACGAGGAGCTTCGTGGCGTCGTTGCCCTCGGGGTCCTTGGGCCAGGGGACGTGGGGCCAGTTGGTGCCGACGATGAAACAGAGGGGCTTGGTGCTGGTACGGGCGCGGAGCCACTTGATCGCGGCGGAGACGGCGATGTCCTCGTGGTAGGCGTCGTGGGCGAAGAAATCGAAGCCGTAGTCGCCGGTGTGCTTGTAGTGGGAGACCTTGCCGAAGGCGACGACCTCATAGCCGAGCTCCTGGAGGTAGGCGGGAAGCTTTTTGATGTCGGCGCGGGGCTTGGAGTGGTTGGGCTCGGCGCCGTTGCGCGCGGGCATGAGGCCGGTGAGCAGCGCGGCACGGCTCGGGGCGCAGCTCGGCGAGGCGACGAAGGCGCGGTCGAACGTGAGGCCGTCGGTGGCGAGACGCTGCATATTGGGCGTGCGGACGTCCTTCGAGCCATAGACGGAGGAATCGAGGAGGCTGTGATCGTCGGAGAGGAAGACGACGAGGTTGGGGCGCGCGGGGGACGGCGTGGCGGCGCGGAAACCGGGCATGGGTGCCGGAACGGGGTCGGGCTTGGCGGCGGCGGCGGGTTTCGGGTCGAACTGGCCCCAGATCTTCGGGGCGGTACCCTTGTTGTCGTTGGGGCCGGAGAGGGGCTTGGCGGCGGCGGCGTTGAACGCCGCGAGGCGGGCCGCGAGGCGCGTGACGATCTCGGGGTGGGCGGCGGCGAGATTGGTCTTCTCCCGGGGATCGGCGTCGAGGTCGAAGAGCTCGAAACTGTCGGTGCCCGACTCCCGGGCGGCCTGCTTGGCGGACTTGGCCTTGCCCTTTTTCTGCGCGGTGGTGGTGGCGGGCGCCTCGTCGTCGGAGTCGTTGATCTGGCCGTTGCGGACGAGTTTCCAGCGGCCCTCGCGGAGCGCGCCGCTGTCGGGCGTGGTGTTGAAGACGATCACCTCGTGCGGCGACGGGGCGCCGGCGGTGAGGCAGCCGAGGATGTCGCGGCCGTCGAGCGGGAGCTTCTGCAGCAGGGACGCACCGGCGAGGCCGAGCATCGTCGGGTACCAGTCGACCATGTGCAGCGGGGCGCCGATCCGGCTGCCGGCCGGGATGCGGCCGGGCCAGCTCGCACATGCCGCGACGCGCACGCCACCCTCGTAGAGGGTGTGCTTGCCGGCGCGGAGGGGCGTGTTGTCGGTCACGACCCCGGGGCGGGGGCCGCCATTGTCGCTGGAGAATACGATGAGCGTGTTGGAGAGGAGATTTTCCTTTTCGAGGGTGGCGATGATTTCGCCGACGGCGCGGTCGAGCTCGATGAGCATCGCGGCGTAGGTGCGGCGGTTGGCCGTGAGGTTTTTGACCGCGTCGATCGTTTCCTGCGGTGCCTGCCACGGGGCGTGGACGGCGTTGAAGGGGACGTAGAGGAAGAGCGGCTTGGTGCGGTCGCGTTCGCGGATCAGGCGCGAGCTCTCGCGGGCGACGAGCTGCGTGGAGTAGCCCTCGTCGTAGTTGGGCTGGTCGTCGCGGTGCCAGTCGTGGCCGCCGTCGCGCTGGTGGGTGAAGTAGTCGAGCGCGCCGTTGTAGTGGCCGTACTGGTGGTCGAAGCCGCGCGCGGTCGGCAGGTAGGCGGGCGAGAGATGGCCGAGGTGCCACTTGCCGACGATGGCCGTCTCGTAGCCGGCCTCCTTGAGCGCGGCGGGGAGCAGGCGCTCGTCGAGCGCGAGGCCGTAGGGGGCGTAGGGGCGGACGACGCCGACCTGGAGCCCGTAGCGAAATGGATAGCGGCCGGTCATGAACGCCGCGCGCGTCGGCGAGCACACCGGCTGCACATAAAACTGGTCCAGCACGGCACCGCTCGCGGCGAGACGGTCGAGGTTGGGCGTGGGGATCTCCTTGCCGCCGCGGAAGCCGCAGTCGTTGAAGCCGAGGTCGTCGGCGAGGAGGTAGACGAGATTGGGGCGCGGCGCGGGCGCGGCGGCCGCGCGGGCCAGGGGGAAGAGGGCCGCGAGCGCGGCGAGCAGGGCGAAGGCGCGGAGCCGGGCCAGGGCGAGGAAACGGGCGGGGCGGGCGTGAGGCATGTGAATAATAATTACACGAAGGGGCGTTTAATTTTCAGAGGGATTGCGGCGCGGGAGCGAGGTTGTTTGCGTGGCGGCATGAAGCTTCCCTTACCCCGATGGCTGGCGACGATGGCGATGGCGTGCGTGGCGCTGGCGGCGGTACGCGCGGCCGACGCGCCGGCGAAGGCGCGGCCCAACGTGCTGTTCCTGCTGATCGACGACATGGGCTACGCCGACCTCTCGTGCTACGGCAATCCGGCGGTGCGCACGGCCAACATCGACCGGCTCGCGAGCGAGGGCCTCCGCTTCACGCAGTATTACGTGGCCTCGCCGATCTGTTCGCCGTCGCGCACGGCGGCGCTGACGGGGCAGTTTCCGGCGCGCTGGAAAATGACGTCGTTCCTCGCCAACCGGCAGATGAACACCCGGCGCGGGATGCCGCAGTGGCTCGACGTGCAGGCCCCGTCGCTCGGGCGCGAACTGCAGCGCGCGGGTTATGCGACAGGGCACTTTGGAAAA
>JAPLTR010000486.1:10478-14680 GCA_026398065.1 Verrucomicrobiota bacterium
CACATGGGTGGCCAGCGCGACGTGGGCGAGGCGCCGCTGATCACGGAGTACGGCTACGACCAGACGCTCACGCAGTTCGAGGGGCTCGGCGACCGCATCCTGCCGCTGAACGACGCCTTCGACGGCAAACCCGCGAAGAAGTACGCGCTCGGCAGCGACAACCTCGGGCGCGGCACCATCACCTGGCTCGACCGCTCGAAGGTGACGAGCGCGTTTGCGGCGCGCGCGCTGGAATTCATCCAACAGGCGGAGCGCGACGGGAAACCCTTTTACGTGAACCTCTGGCCGGACGACGTGCACTCGCCGTTTTTCCCGCCGAAGGCCCTGCGCACGGACAACGCGAAACGCGCGCTCTACCATGCGGTGGTCCAGGCGATGGACGACCAGCTCGGCGAGATTTTCAACTATGTGCGCTCGAGCCCGAAGCTGCGCGACAACACGATCATCATCGTCGCGAGCGACAACGGCCCGGAGCCGGGCGCGGGGTCGGCGGGGGTGTTTCGCGGGCACAAGGGCACGCTCTACGAGGGCGGCGTGCGCGAGCCGTTCATCGTCTGGGCGCCGGGCCTGATGGCCGCGGCGGCGCGCGGCACGACCAACGAGCGCACCGTGCTGGCGAACGTGGACCTGCTGCCCTCCGTGCTGAAGCTCGCGGGCGTGACCGGGTCGGCGGCAGCCGCGAAATCGGACGGGCAGGACCTGAGCGCGGTGTGGCTCGGCCGGGAAACCGCGACGCGCACCAAACCCATTTTCTGGATACGCCCTCCCGACCGGCCGGGCCCGCCGCGCGAGCGCCTGCCGGACTTTGCGATGCGCGACGGTAACTGGAAATTCCTGATGCGGGCCGACGGTTCGGCGGCACAGCTCTACGACCTGGCGTCCGACCCGGGCGAGGCGACCAACCTCGCGGCGAAGGAGCCGAAGCGCGTCGAGCAGATGACGTCCGCGATCCGCGCCTGGCGCGCGACCCTGCCGGGCGTGACACTGCTCGACGACGAGGGCGGCGGGAGCGCGAAGGACTCGCCGTAAGCGACCCGGGGCTGAGGCGGCGCCTCTGAGGGAAGGGAATCGCCTCCCGGCTTGCCGTTTGCGGAGGCATGCGAATGTTCGCGGGCTGTGAATCCCCATTTACCCCACGGTCTCCGTGCGTGCGCGTTGCGCGCGCTTGTTCCTGCCTTCGTGTCGTGTGGCCTCGGCCTGGCCGTGCTGTCCGCCCCGCTCGGCGCGGCCGAGACCGCCACGAAGCAGGCTGCGCCCGCAAAGATCACCGCCGACACCGTCACCAAGGAGGTCGAACTCCAGAAATGGTCCGGCCCCATCAACGTCCCCGATCCCGTGTCGGTGGCCGTCGATCCGCAGGGGCGGGTGTACGTGACGGCCACGACGCGGCGCAAGGTCGGCGACCTCGACATCCGCGAGCACATGATGTGGGTGCCCAACGATGTGGCGATGACGAGCGTCGAGGAGAAGTCCGCCTTCCTGAAGGAGGCGCTCGCCCCCGGGAAGCTCCGCCAGCCGCGCGGCGCGCTGAAGGACCACAATGGCGACGGCTCCATCGACTGGAAGGACCTCACGTTTCACACCGAGCGCATCTACCAGTTGCGCGACACCGACGGCGACGGGGTGGCGGACAAGATGACCGTGTTTGCCGAGGGGTTTAACACCGAGGTCACGGGCATCGCGGCCGGCGTAATGTACCACGACGGCTGGGTGTACGCGACGATCGCGCCCGACCTCTGGCGCTTCAAGGACACGGACGACGACGGCGTGGCCGACATCAGCGAGATCGTCGTGCACGGCTTCGGCATCCACCTCGCCTATGCGGGGCACGACATGCACGGCCTGAGCGTGGGCCCCGACGGGCGCATCTACTGGAGCATCGGCGACAAGGGCGCCAACGTGACCTCGCGCGAGGGCAAGAAGTTCTTCTATCCCAACGAGGGCTGCGTCATGCGCGTCGAGCCGGATGGCAGCGGCTTCGAGATCTACGCCCACGGCCTGCGCAACCCCCAGGAACCCGCCTTCGACGACTACGGCGACCTCTTCGCGGTGGACAACGACGCCGACCAGCGCGGCGAGCGCGAGCGCTTCGTGCGCATCGTCGAACAGAGCGACAGCGGCTGGCGCTGCAATTTTCAATACATGGCGATGGACAGCCCCTGGATGCGCGAGGGCATCTGGCGGCCGAAGTTCGACGGTCAGGCGGCCTATCATCTCGCGGCGCTCTCGAGCTACTCGGACGGCCCGGCGGGTTTCCGTTTCGAGCCGGGCACGGCGCTCAGCCCGGGGCAGCGCGGGATCTTCATCCTGAACGAATTTCCCTCGGGCAAGATGCGCGGCTTCCGCGCGGAGCGCGACGGCTCGACCTTCAGGATGACCGACGCGCGCGTGCTGAACTCCGGCATCATGGGCATCGGCCTCGCGTGGCACCCGGACGGCTCGCTGTTCCTCGCCGACTGGATCGGCGGCTATCCGCTCGACGGGCTCGGCGCGGTCTGGCGCGTCGACGCCCCCGGCGCCGCCGCGCGGCCCGAGCGCATCGAGACGCACCGGTTGCTGAAGACGGGTTTCGCGAAGAGCCCCGAGACGGAACTCGTGGCTCTCCTCCGCTATCCCGACCAGCGCGTGCGGCAGGGCGCGCAGCTCGAGCTCGCGAAGCGCACGCGCGCCGCCGAGCTCCTCGCCGTCGCCAAGGATGCGACCGCCCCGCAGCTCGCCCGCATCCACGGCCTCTGGGGCTACGGCCAGCTCCTCCGGCGCGGAGCGGCGCCCGCCGGGGCGGTGATCGCGCTCCTCGGCGATGCCGACAGCGAGATCCGCGCGCAGACGGCCAAAATCCTCGGCGATGCGCCGGGGGCCGCGAAGGAATTTGACGACAAACTCATCCCGCTCGTGGCCGATGCCGAGCCGCGCGTGCGGCTCCAGGCGGCCCTCGCGCTGGGCAAGCTCGCGGTGCCCTCTGCGGTCAAGGCGCTCGTCGCGCTCGCGGAAAAGGACGGCACCGAGTCGGTGCTGCGCCACGCGGCAGTGACCGGACTCGCGGGCTGCGCGACGTCCGCGCAGCTCGCTGCGCTGAAGACCCACGCCTCGCTCTCCGTGCGCCTCGCCGCGATCATTGCGCTGCGCCGGCAGGCGGCGCCCGAAGCCAGCCAGTTTCTCGCCGATGCCTCGCCCGCGGTGGTCGAGGAGGCGGCGCGCGCGATCCACGACGACCTCGCGATCCCCGCGGCACTGCCCGCGCTGTCCAAGGTGCTCGACACGCCCGGCGAACGCAGCGACGTGATCGCGCGGCGCGCGATCAACGCCAACCTCCGCCTCGGCACGCCCGAGGCCGCGGGCCGCCTGCTCACCATCGCCCTCGATGCGCAGCGCTCGCGCGAGATGCGCCAGGAGGCGCTCGTCAGCCTGCGCGTGTGGAACGAGCCGCCCCCGCTCGACCGCGTCGACGGCCGCGCGCGGAAGTTTGCGCCGCAGCCCGTACGCGAGGTGCTGGAGGCGCGCCTCGACGCGCTCCTCGCGCTGACCGACCCGGCGCTCAAGACCCTCGCGATCGAGATCATGATCGCGCACACGCTGAAGGCCGCCGCCCCGCAGATCGCCGCCATCGTGGCCGACGCGCAGGCCGCGGGGGCGCTGCGCGCGCAGGCCCTCCGCCTGCTCGCCGGCCAGCACCGCGGCCACCCGGTGTTTGCGAGCACGCTCGACGGCGCGCTCGCCGCGGAGTCGCCCGCGCCGCTGCACATGGCGGCGCTCGAACTGCTCCTGCCCGACCGCGCTGAAAAGCTCGCGACCGAGGCGCAGGCGACCCTCGCCGGTCGCTCCGTGCCCGAGAAACAGCATGCGCTGGCCCAGCTGGCGCGCGCGGCCCATCCCGCGGCCGACGCCATCCTCGACCGCGAGGCCGCCAGCCTCCTCGCGGGCCAGTGCCCCCCGGCCCTGCAACTCGACGTGATCGAGGCGGTCAGCGCCCGTGCCGCGGCCAATCCCGCGCTTGCGGCCCGCGCCAAGGGTTTCGCCGCGCTGACCGGCACGACGCACCCCGAACTGCTGGAGGGCGGCAGCAGCGCGGCCGGCCAGACGGTCGTGACCAACCACCTCAACGCGAACTGCCTCGCCTGCCACTCGATCACGCCCGGCGGCAGCGAAGTCGGCCCGAACCTCCGCACCGTCGGCGCGCAAAACCCGCGCGCCTACCTGCTGGA
>JAPLTR010000177.1 GCA_026398065.1 Verrucomicrobiota bacterium
ATCGAGAAGGCCTTCGGCATCCGCTTCGCGATCGCGGAGATGGCGCGGACGCGCGAGCCGGGGAGCAACGTCGGCACCCTGCTGGCGCTCACGCGGGCGAAGGTCGACGCGCGGCGATGAGCGCGTGCTCGCTCGCCTTCCTGGCCTCGGTGCTCCTGCTGGCGGTCGTCTTCGCGCTCCTGCGCGGAAGCACCTCGCGGCAGGTCGCCTTCGCGCTGGCGAACGCGGGCTTCCTCGCCTCCTTCGACCCGAGCGAGGCGACCCTGGTGGCGACGGCGGCCTTCCTGTTCGGGAGCTGGGGCCTGCTCGCGCTCGCCGCCCGGTGGCCCTCCGGCCGGAGCGTGTTCGTGGGCGTGACAGGCGCCGTGCTCTTCCTGCTACTCGTCAAGCAGGGCGGCACCGACCCGCGCGCCAACGTCCACTCCTGGGTCGCCTGGGGCAACACCATCGGCCTCTCGTACATGGTGTTCAAGTTCATCCATGTGCTCGTCGACGTGAAGGAGGGTCAGGTGCCCCGGCTCTCCTTCGGGGCCTATCTCAACTACCAGTTCGCCTTCTTCACGCTGACGGCCGGACCGATCAATCGCTACAACGAATTCGAGGCCGCCTGGAGCGGCCGCGAGGCCTCGTCTCCCGCGCCGGCAGGGTCCTTCGCGCTCTGGAATCGCATCTTCTCGGGTGTCATCAAGCTGGGGATCATCGCCCCGATTCTCGGGACGGTCATCGCGACCGGCGCGGAGTGGATCGGCCCGGGCGTCGCGCCGCTCGCCTGGCTCCGCGCGCTGCTGCAGTTCTATCTCTTCCCCGTCCAGATCTTCCTCGACTTCTCTGGCTACACCGATGTGATGATCGGGTGCGCCGGCCTCCTGGGCTTCAGGCTTCCCGAGAACTTCAACCGACCCTTCGCGGCCCGCAACCTCATCGAGTTCTGGGACCGCTGGCACATGAGCCTGACGAGCTGGCTGCGCGTCTACCTCTTCATGGCCGCGTATCGGCACGTGGCCGAGCGCCATCGCGCCTGGCTCCGCGCGGCCGGTTATCTGCTCATGGGCCTGACGCTGGTCGTCCTCGGCCTCTGGCATGGCCTCACGATGGGCTATCTCGTCTTCGGGGTGGTGAGCGGAGTGGGCATCATCGCCACCCGGATGTGGGGTGACGTGTTGAGCGCCCGCCTCGGCCGCGCGGGCTACCGACGCTACCTCGCGCACCGGGGCGTCCGCTGCGCCGCGGTGCTCGCGACCTTCCACTTCTTCTGCTTCTCCGAGCTCTTCTTCGCCCTCGGCACCTCCGGGGTCGCGACCCTCGCCCGAAGCGTGCTGGCCGAGGCCGCGCGCCCATCGACCGCCGGCGTGCCCGCCGCGCTCGCGAGGCTGGCGCTCCTCTCCGCCGCGGCGAGCCTGCTCGTGCTCGGATACGCCCGGCCCTGGGGGGACGGCGCCGTCGGCGCACTGGAGACGACGGCGCCCCGAGACGAGCGCCTCCTGCGCTCCTTCGCTCCGATGGCCCTCCGCGGGTGCGTCGTGGGGCTCTTCCTCGTGGGTCAGGCGATCGGCCACGCGGGCGTGCGGGTCGGGTTCTACCGTACGTTCTGAGCGAAGCTGCGATGCGACCTGTCTCCCCCGACGCTGCGGACGAGCCGCGCCCCGCCACGGACGCCCCGGCGGGCACGATCACGGCGCCGCCCTCACGCCTGTCGCTGCTCGCTCCGCTCGTGGCCGTGGCGCTGACCATGCTCGGATGGTGCGGCCTCTGGGCGGGCGTGCTGTACGCCATCGGCGACTGGCGGAGCGGCGCGTCCTATCTGAAGAACTACCGGAGCCCCACGTCGGCGGAGATGCGAATCGCCAT
>JAPLTR010000290.1 GCA_026398065.1 Verrucomicrobiota bacterium
GGAATTTCACGGTCAGCCCGGTTGATCGCGCCCGCTTTCACGATGCCCCCGCAGTTGTGCAGGTACGACGTGTCCGGCGTCAGCTTCAACCCGAAGGGCACGATGAGGTCGTTGATGCCTTCCGGCGCCTTGGGCGCCCCTGGCCGGCTCTCTTCGTCCACCACCAGGAGCAGCGAGCCACCCTTCCGAACAAATCCCACCACCGCCGCCTTTTCCTCGGCAGTGAAGACCTTCTGCGGCACCCGAATGTAGAGCACCCGCACTCCCGCCAGCGCGTCCACCGTGAGAGGTGAGTTCGATTCGGCGAGGTCGACGCCGATTTTTTTCACGAGCAGCTGCATGGGCTCACGAGTGATGAGCGAAGACTGACCGTGACTGAGGTCGTGCAGCATCCGCGCGTTTTCGGCCGCACTGGCCGCGATGACTCCGGCGCAAAACGCCGCAATAATTCCGACTGACCGATATTGGGTTTTCATGGAAAAATCCTCGCCCTCAACGCGCCGCGCGTTCCAGCGTGCCGAGCGCCAGCACCCGGCGGTCACCCTGCCGCTCGACCACGCCTCGTACGTGCACCGCCGTGCGATCCTGCATGCTCGGCACGCAGTAGCGCACGTGAAAATCCGCCACGGTCTGCGCCATCTTCAAATCGTAGACCACGTCCTGGCCTTGCTCCGCATGGACGAAGATCCCGTGCTCCGGCTGGCGCCCCGCCGTGTGCTCCATCGCGCACATCGGACAAAACGCCCGACCAACCCAATCGCGCTCCACCCCGGGCTCACTCGGCGGAGGCGGATTGACCTGCGGAGTTCTCGGCGCGGTTCCCTGCGCCGCTCCGGACGGAGTAACCGCCGCTCCACCTTCGCGCGAAGACCAGAGGAACACCGTCCCCGCAGCGACCACGGAGACGACCGCGACCAACGCGACGGTCCGCCACCACATGGCCAACCAACGCGACGCCATTAGCGCCGATTTTGCCGTCACCCCCGAGCCCACTCCCGCCACCGCAATTTTTCCCAGCGACGCGACCAGCGCCGCCGGGGGCGCGACGTTTCCATGCCCCGCGATCAGCAGCCCCAGCGCCAAGCCCGCCACCACATCCTTTCGCCGCAACTGCGCTCTCAGCTCCGCGATCCCGGCCTCGAGGGTCCGTGACACCGTGGATTGGCTCACCCCCAGCCGCGCCGCCATCTCCTGCTGGGTGCGACCCTCCAAAAAATGTTCCACCAGCGCCGCCCGCTTGGTTTCCTCCAGTTCGTCGAGCGCCTCGTCGATCAACGGCTCGATCTCCGCCCACGTCGCTTCCGCCCGGTCCGGGCCGGTTCCCACCACGACCGCCTCCTCCTCGTAACGGCGACGTGTCCCCGCCGCCCGCACGACATTGCAGGCCCGGCGGCGTGCGACCCGGTGCAGCCAGGCGCCGACCGACTCCCGCACCACCGGGGCGTTCCGCGCGAGTTCGAGAAACGTCTCCTGGGCGACATCGTCGGCCAGCGCGGCGTCCCGCGTCACCCGCCGTGCCGTCGCAAAGACCATCCCGGCGTGCGCCTGCACCAGCTCGCGAAACGCAAACGCGTCGGCGTGCTCGTGGTAGCGGCGGAGGAGGATCAGGTCGGTGGACATCGGAGGCATCACCCGTTCACGCGCCTGCGCAACCGGGCCCGCAGGATGACACGCGCCAACTGGATTTTATTCATCAAAAATCAATGGAGGCGAAAAAAACATCGCTCCTGCGGCGCCTCGCCCCGAGCCGGCGATTGCGCCGGGACCGGCCGGTGCTTGTCCTTCATTGTCCACGCAATTAGCTCAGCTCCCATGGCCAAATTCTTCGAGTCCCTCACGCCCGCGCACCTTGAATTCATCGCGGAGCAGAAGATCTACTTCGTGGCCTCCGCTCCGCGCTCCGGACGCGTCAATCTCTCCCCCAAGGGCATGGACACCTTTCGCGTCCTCTCGACCACCCGCGTCGGCTACCTCGACGTCACGGGCAGCGGCAACGAGACCGCCGCGCATCTGCTGGAGAACGGCCGCATCACCCTCATGATGTGCTCGTTCACCGCCTCGCCCCTGATCTTCCGCCTCTACGGTCGTGGTCACGCCGTGCATCCCCACGACGCTGAATGGGCGCAACTCCGCCCGCTCTTCGGCCCGGCCCTCCCGGGCGAGCGCCAGCTCATTATCACCGAGATCGAAAGCATCCAGACGTCCTGCGGCTTCGGCGTTCCGTTTTTCGACTATACGGGCGAGCGCGAGACCCTCATCGACTACGCCAACAAAAAAGGCCCCGAAGGCATGGCCGCCTACCGCCTCCAGAAGAATCTCCGCAGCATCGACGGCCTGCCCACCGGCCTCAAGACCGCTTCCCTCTCCCCTTCATGATCCGCGCCCTCGTCTACGAATTCGACGGTCTCATCCTCGAAACCGAAACTCCCCTCATCGACGCCTACGGCCTCGTCCACGCCCACCACGACGTGCCCTTCGACCGCGATGCCTTCATCCGCTGCGTCGGTCACGCCGACTACGCGTTCGATCCATGGCACGGCTTCAGCCCCCACTCCGACGACCGCGGCCTCCCCGTCTGCCTCGCGTCCAACTCACCTCATTCGTGGTGCGACGTCCACCTCGCCCGCCTCGGACTGTTCGACCGGTTTTCTTTTCTCGCCTGCCGCGAAGACGCCCCTTCCCCCAAGCCCGAGCCCGACCTCTACAAACTCGTCCTCAACCGCTTCGGCCTTCGCGGCCACGAGGCCATCGCCTTCGAGGATTCACACACCGGGAGCCTCGCGGCCAAACGCGCGAACCTCTGGACCGTCGCGTGCCCCGGGCCCTCCACCGCCCACCACGATTTCGCCCACGTCGATCTCCGCGTGACCTCTCTCGCCGAAGTCACGCTCGACGGGCTGATCACCCGGTTTGCCAGTGGCCGCACGCCTTAGCGTGCGGACGAACCGCCATTTCGCACCCGACCTCTCAATACGGCTTCCGGAAAATCTCGTTGTCCGCGTTCGCAAACAGCACGACGCGCTCCTCGGCGTTCACGCCGACGAAACGCAGCCCCAGCGGCCGGTCGATGATGTCGCCAAACTTCACGATCTGCCCGTTGTGAAATAGTCGCGGCGAGTCCCCGTCGCGCACCCCGCTCACCTCGTAGCTGGCCACGGCCTCGCGATATCGCGCCTGCTCCTTTTCCCGCATCGCCGCTGTCGTGACCGATGCGGCCGCCGGCACCGGCGGAACCACGGGCGGCAGCGGCGGAACCACGGGAGCGGCCGTCACCGGCTTCGCCTTCTCCCCGTCGACGATCTGATTGAGATAGTCCACGTTGGCATCGTTCTTCGCGAGCACCTGGCGCGTCTGCTGCACAGATTTGACGAACGTAGACGCCTCCTTGTCCACAACCACCGGGGCATTCTTGTCTTTCTTCAACTCGCTCACAACGGGAAACAGAATTCCGCGCATGAAGTAGAGGCCTGTCCCCAGCAGGACCGCAGCGAGAAACGTCCACTTGAGGATCGTGCCCGCCGCACGCATGAGCGCCGGTTTGCGCGAGTGGTTCAGCAGCGCCTCCGACACCGGCTCATCGACTGCGGGCCCCTGTGCCGTCGAACCCGGCGGTGGTGTCGGAAGTTGAAATGACGCGCCATCGGGCAAGCCCGGGGGCGGCTCATCGCTCGTCACCGCCGCTGACGGCGAATTCTCCGCCGCCACCACAGGCTCCGGCTCCACCGCCGTCGAAAGCTCAACTGCGGCCGCCGACTCGATCGCTCCGGGCGGCTCGGCCACCGGTGCCAGCGCCTCCTCCTTGGGTGGCTCCACCGGGGTCGCGGGCAACGCCGGCCCCTCGGGCCGGTTCGCGCTCAATTTAGCCAGCGCCTCCATGCGGTCTCCGCCGAACGCCGCGCCAAATTTTGGCGTCTGGTCGGTCAGCTTCTTGAACTGGATGCGGTGGGCCACGCACGCCCACGACACGTGCAAACCGCATCCGGTTCAAGACCCGAAACCAGCACCGCCGCAAGGCGTGGGCCTTACTCCAATTCCGCCCACCGCGCGAACGCTTTCGCCAGTTCCGACTCGATCTCGTGCAATCGCTCCGTCGCGTGCGTGACCTCGACCGGCGACTTCTTGAAGAAGTTCGGATCCTGCAGCTTGGTTGTCAGGTTGGCCTGCTCCGTCTCGAGTTTTTCGATCGCCTTCGGCAGGGCGTCCAGCTCCGCGCGCTCCTTGTTCGTGAGCTTGCGGGTTTTCTTGGCGGGCTCCGCCGCCGCTTCCGCCGCAGCCTTCGCATCGCGCTTCGCCTTCTCTTCGGCCGCCACCGCGGCCGCGGCCTTCGCCGCCTTTTCCTTCTGCCAGTCGTCGTAGCCTCCGAGATACTCCACCACGCGGCCCTCGCCCTCGAAGACGAGCAGGCTCGTGCACACCTCGTTCAGGAAGGAGCGGTCATGGCTCACGAGCAGCAGCGTGCCGCCGAATTCCACGAGCAGATCCTCCAGCAGCTCCAGCGTCTCCGCGTCGAGATCGTTCGTCGGCTCGTCGAGCACGAGCACGTTGCAAGGCTTGGTGAAGAGGCGCGCGAGCAGTAGGCGGTTTCGTTCTCCGCCGGAGAGCGCCTTGATCGGCGTGCGGGCGCGCGTCGGGTCGAAGAGAAAATCCTCGAGGTAGGAGATCACATGCCGCGTGCGGCCGTTGATCGTCACCGTCGGGTTGCCATCGGCCACCGCGTCCTGCACGCGCAGGGTGTCGTCGAGCTGCGCGCGGAGCTGGTCGAAATAAACGACCTCCAGCCGCGTGCCCTGCTCGATCGTGCCCACCTTCGGCGCGAGCTGGCCGAGCAGCAGGCGAAGCAGCGTGGTCTTGCCCGCGCCGTTAGGGCCCACGATGCCGATCTTGTCGCCGCGTTCGATGCGCACGCTCAGGTCGCGCACGATCCAGCGGGAGTCGTCGGCGTAGCGGTAGCCCGCCTCCTTGCACTCGATCACCTTGAAACCGCTGCGGTCCGCCTCCTGCGCGGTGATGGTTGCCTTGCCCGTGCGGTCTCGGCGCGCGGCGCGTTCGGCGCGCATCTTTTCGAGGGCATGGATGCGGTTGTTCGCGCGGGAGCGCTGCGCCTTCACGCCGCGGCGGATCCAGACCTCCTCCTGCGCGAGCTTCTTATCGAACTGCGCGCGCTCGACCTCCTCAGCCTCCAGCACCGCCTGCTTGCGCACGAGGAACGTGTCGTAGTCGCAGGCCCAGCCGATGAGCTTGCCGCGGTCGACCTCGACGATGCGCGTGGCGAGTTTGCG
>JAPLTR010000850.1 GCA_026398065.1 Verrucomicrobiota bacterium
GCCGAAGGATGCGCCGGACCGGAGGATCCGGCGGCACAAGGGCGCGCCGGCGGGGTGAGCGGGGCGATCCGGGCGGGCGGCAGGGATTGCGTATGCGAATTTCGGAGGCGTGAAACGGCCCGCCCGGAGGCCGGACGCGGCCGGCTGAATCCAGCCCATCCGGTGCGCGTCGGGCAGCGGGCGCTCCGGGCGCGAGCCCGGGCTAGGGATTGAGGAGAAACACCTCGGCCACGACCACCCCGGTTTGCTGGGGGTCGCGCGAGCGGACGTGCAGCGTGTAACTGCCCCGCGGCAGCGTCACGACGAGCGCGGCGTCCTTGGAGGCGGAGATCAGCGGCGCGGCCCCGGCCAGTTGGGCGGCCTGGAGCACGGAGGGCGGGAGAGTCGCACCGGCGGCGGCGGTGGCGGAGTCCGCGGACCAGTTGTCGCCATAGGCGACCGGCGTGCCGTCGGCGGCGTAAAGCGTGATTTCCGGATCGGGCAACGCGTCGGTGATGCCATACTGCCTGAGCTGGGGCCCCAGGGCCCGGACCAGCAGCCGCGCGGAGCCATCCGCCACCACGATGCCGGGGATGAGAATCCGGTCGCCCGCCCCGATGCGGCAGCGCGTGGAGAGATTGGCGATGCGCGGTCCGGCGGTGTTGCCGGCGCCCGCGTCGTAGATTTCCACCAGACCCACGGTCGGCGCGCCGGTGCCGGCGCCAACCAGGTGGGCGGTATAGGCGCCCGGCCCGAGATCGAGGACCAGCGCCGCATCCCGGCTGCCGGCCGGCAACGGAAAGGTGCCGAGGGCCGTGACCGCCGCCGCGACGCGATCGGCGACCTCGCGCGAGCTGTCCCAATTGTCGCAGCGGGCGATCTCCCGGTTAGACCCATCGTAGATGACCAGGGTCGGATCCGTCTCGGCATCGGCGACGCCGAAGTCCCGGAGGGCCGGACCGACGGCGCGAAACAGGAGGCGCCGGGTCGCCAAGGCGCTCGTGGGCGAAGGGCTCAACACCAGGCCGGCGATCAGGGTGTCGGCGTCCTGGCCCCCGGGCGCCCGGCTGGCGACGTTGAGCAGCCGCGAACTCGTCGCGGCCGCAGTGACCGTCACCCGGGCCGGGTCGCTCCGGGCGGTCCCACCCGGGGCGATGACCTCCAGCTGATAGTCGCCCGCGTCCGCGGCGGTCAGACCGGAGAGGGAAAATTTCGCCGAATGGGTCCAGCGTTCGCCGCGCGGAGTTGTCCAATGAAACTGGATACCGTAACCGTTGGTGACCGGGGTGGAGGAGGGAGGGAGGGACTGCTCGCCGGCGGGGATGCCGATGACCTCGGCACTGAGGGCGAGGGTCGCTCCAGGCTCCAGGGCCCGCGGCTCCGGGCCGGCCAGGAGCTGGGGCTGGCTCAGCGGCCGGGGCGTGACCGGGAAGTTGGCCGCGACCAGCAGCAAGGTGCCGTGGACCGATTCGCGGTCCGGCTCGGACTGGGTCCACGAAATGCTGACCGGGCCGACGTCCGCCGCATACGCGGTGGCCACTCGGACGTCCGGCCGCCGGCGGGTGAAACCGGGCAGGGAGCTGATGCTCCCGTCGCTGGAGCGGACGGGGGTGCCGCCACCGAGCGCACCGAGCGTGAGCTGTTGGACAACCAGCAGGGTTTCGAAGGTGCCGAGGTTCGTCGTGGTCGTGAGCGCGTTGCCGACCTCGGTCTTCATTTCGCCGCCGAGGCCGGTCGTCGGCCGACCGGAAACCGACTCGGTCATGAGCGCATAGGACAATGTGGGGATTCCGCTGCTCAGCTGCAGCCGCCGCGGCAGTGCCCGCAGGCCGCCGTCGGCGAACGTGCGGTCCAAGGTCGGCAGGCCGGGTGAGTTCGAAACCGTTTTGGTGGTCAAAACCCGGTCGCCGAGGGACGATACGACGCCGGAAATGGTCGTGACTGCGGTTGCGGTCCCGAATGTCACCGTGTGGCGCACGGTATACTCCACGATGGGGTTGGCCTCCGGGCCGGTGCGGGTGGCCGACAGGACCTCGACCTTCAGCTCCGCCGGCTGGATCACCCGGCTGTTGGAGATCGTGCCGCGATACTGCCAGGTGTAGCCGGCCACCAACGGCTGCAGACGCAGGTAGTCGTACTCTGGCTGGACTCTGGGGCCCTCCCCGGAGCCGACCACCCCGGAGGGAGGGAAGGTCACCTGCACGAGGCCGATGCTCTCGCTGGCCGAATAGCTGAAGGGAAAGTGCGCCCGGGCGCAGGCCGTCACGACGAGAGCGGCGACGATCCAACGCCAGGAGCACAGGGGGCGGCGCGGAGGTGCGAACGGGCTGAACGGCAGAGCCATGGGGGACGGTGGGAACGCCCGGGGCGAGGGGCAAGGCGCTATATTGAGTGAGACCGCCGGAGCAAATTTAAGTCCCGCTCCTAACAAGGCCGATTATCATCCTCGATGCAGAAGGCAGCCCCGCTCCGGCGGTGACGAGGGCGGCAGATCGTTTCCATGACCGGCCGACGAGGCCGATTGGGAGGTGGGCCCTTCGCCTACGGCACGAGGTCGAAGGTGCGGACGTCTTTCTGGACCTCGCGGGTGCC
Source organism: Verrucomicrobiota bacterium (assembly GCA_026398065.1). Lineage (GTDB taxonomy): Bacteria > Verrucomicrobiota > Verrucomicrobiia > Opitutales > Opitutaceae > GAS368. Next base: position 2,572 of record JAPLTR010000850.1, read on the forward strand.
GCTGAGGAAGCGGAAGGCGAGTTCGGTCGAGGTCTTGACGAGCTGTTCGTAGCGGTTGAGGTCCCACTTGGCGACGGGCTCCTCGTTGACGTGGGTGAGGAGGTCGCCCGGGCGAATCTCGGCTTCGTCGGCGGGCGACTGCGGGACCACGCTGGCGACGCGCCAGTAGGCCGGGGTCTTGGTGAAGCTGAGGCCGGCGCTGCGGCGGGGCGGGGAGACGATGGGCGCACGCGTGTCGCGCTGAAAATAAACCCGGTCGTGCTCCTGGTCGAAGGTGACGCTGAAATTCTTCAGGATCTCGCCGCCGATGGAGGAGAGTTCGTCGGTGAGGTCGACGAGGGGGCGGGGAAACTGGTAGTCGCCGATGCCGAGCGTCTCGGTGAGCCGGCCGATGCGTTGCGCGCGGTCGCCGGTGAGGGTGCCGACGGTGGAGCCGGCGCGGGGCGGGACGGCGAAGGTGGGGTTGAGGCCGACGGGATTGAGGCTGAGCGGGGCGTCGCTGCCGGAGTCGATCAGCGCGACGAAACTGCGGTCGCCGAGGCGCAGGGCGATGAGCGGGGTCTTGCTGGCGTCGTTGAGCGGGATGGCGACGCCGGGGACGAGGGCGGTGTTGCGCGTGGACTGGAGGGTCACGCGGGCCTGGGGATAGTCGAGGGTGAGCAGGGCCTCGCGAAAGAGGGGGAATCCGAGGACGCCGTCGATCTTCACGCCGAGGTGGGCGGAGAGCGTCGTGCAGTCGTAGAGCAGCGCGAAGACGTCGTCGAAGCGGGCGTCGCCGAGCGAAATCTGCTCGATGGTGGTAGGGGAGAGCTCGGTGGTCTGGCCGTCGGCGGAGAGCACCTGGACGCGCGGGGCGTTGGGGGGCGGGGCGTCCTTGGACGCGTAGCGTTTGGCGAACGCGGGGGTGACGAGGGTGACGGACGAGCCGGTGTCGATGAGGAAGTGGTAGGGGCCGGAGCGGTCCCACTTGGCCTCGACGACGAGGTAGTTGCCGATGGCCTTGGTGGGAACGACGACGAGCTTCGAGCCGAGGGTGGTGCGGCCCGGGCGGGGCGGCGTGCGGCGAAAGGCCGAGGGGAGCGAGGAAAGCGAGACGCAGCCTCCGAGCATCAGCAGCGCGGCGCAGGCGGCGAGCAGCGGCAGGAGGCGCTTCATCGTCACTTCACGGGTTTGGGCAGCCGCGTGCTGAGAACGAGGGCGACGACCGAAAGGATGGCGGCACAGATGAACAGCGTCCGGCCGCCGAACACCCAGAACACGGTGCCGGCGAGCACGGGGGTGATCGCGCGGGAGAGGGAGCCGAGGGAACGGAAGATGCCGAGGACGCGGCCCTGCTCGGCCGCGCTGGCGTAGAGCGAGATCAGGCCGGTGGTGGCGGGATTGACGAGGCCGGAGCCGAGGGCGAGGAAGGCGAGGCCGACGTAGAGCAGCCACGGCTGCATGGCGAAGCCGATCAACACGAGGCCGACCGCGGAGGCGACCAGGCCGGCGGAGAGGATGCCGGTCTCGTTGCGCCGCTTGAGCAGTTTCCGGACGAGCCAGCCCTGGACGACGATGGCGCAGAGGCCGAGGAAACCGAGCAGGTAGCCGTTCTGGCGGGAGGTGTAGCCGAAGCGTTCGGCGGCGAGGAAGGTGAGGGAGGTCTCCATCGCGACGAAGGCGAGGGAGAAGATGAAGGCGACGACGTTGGCGCGGCGGACGTCGGCGTTGTCGAGCATCAGGATCGCGCGGAGGGGATTCTTGGTGCGGGGCTCCTTCGCCTCGGCGCGGGTGGCGGGCGAGAGGGTTTCGGTGAAGCGGAGGGAGATCCAGACGAGATTCACCAGGCACAGGGCGAACGCGATCAGCGCGGGGACGGTGAAGGGATTGACGCCGTACTGGGCGAGGCCGGGGTGGGCCTGGAGGAGATTGAGGTGGGAGGTGAAGGCGCCGATGGTGGGGCCGGTGACGAGGCCGAGGCCGAAGGCGGCGCCGACGAGGCCCATGGCCTTCGAGCGCTCGTCGCGGCTGGTGACGTCGGCGACGGCGGCGGTGGCGACGGAGAGATTGCCGCTGAACGCGCCGCTCACGAGGCGGGAGAGGAGGAAGAGCCAGAACGAGCCGCTGACCACCCAGATGAGGTAGCCGAGGGCGGTGCCGGCAACCGTCCAGCGGAGGACTCCGCGGCGGCCGAGGCGGTCGCCCAGGCCGCCCCAGAGCGGCGAAAAGATGAACTGCAGGATGGAAAAGACGGAGCTGATGACGCCGCCGAAGAGGACGGCGGCGAAGTTGCTGTCCTTGCCCAGGGCGTGGGCGATGGAGTCGAGGTGGGCGAGGAGCCAGCCGAGGACGCCGGAGTGGCCTTCGAGACCGAGGTAGTGGTTGAGGAGATCCGGCCCGAGGGGAAAGATGATCGAGAAGCCGATCAGGTCGATGTAGAGCGTGAGAAAGATGACGCCGAGGGAGAGTTTGCGCGGGGGCGCGGAGGCGGGGGGGACGGAGGAGGTGGCGGCGTGGGACACGTGAAAGGGGGGGAGCAAAGACCTTCCGCACGAAGACGCCAAGGCGCAAACGGAAGTTCCGTCATCGGGCGCAAAGCAGGTTTCGCGGTTTGACGCAGCGGGGCGCGGACCAGTGGAGCGCTCGGCTTGCCGGGGGGCGAGCCAAGGCGTCTGCAAGACAGACGCCCTACAGGCCGAGCTGGGCGCGGAGTTTTTTGGTGAGCTTGGCGACGACGAGGTCGTAGCTGCGGCGGATGCGGCGGTCGAGTTCGGCGGGGGGCAGGGCGGCGAGGTCGCCGACGCGGACCCAGTGGCGCTTGGCGCAATACGGCGCCTGGATGATGCCGTCGAGGTCGGTGAGGTCGTCGAACTCGTCGGGCGTGCACTTGAAGATCACGCCGTCGAGGGTTTCGCCGTCGAGGGCGAGGAGGAGGAACATCTTGCCGGCGACCTTGAAGACGAGGCACTCGCCCCACTGTTTCACGACGGTGGTGTGGGGGAGGGCGAGCGCGGAGGCTTTGAGGTGGGCGAGGCGCATGGCGGGAGGGCGTGCGGGCGGCCCGGCTAGCCGGTGCGGGGGAATTTGCCGAGGAGATCGGAGAGTTCGAACGGTTTCGCCATGAACTCGCTGGCGCCGAGGGCGGCGCAGCGGCGCATGGTGTCCTCCTCGCTGTAGCCGCTCATGACGATGACGCGGACGTGGGGGTTGAGGACGCGGAGGCGGCGGAGGGTTTCCTCGCCGGAGATGCCGGGCATCGTGAGGTCGAGGAGGACGGCGACGATGGCGTCGGGCTGTTCCTGATACCGCCGGAGGGCCTCCTCGCCGTCGGCGACGGCGATCACGTGGAGGTTCTGGCGGCGGAGGGCGGCGGAAGCGATGATGCGGACGGCCTCCTCGTCGTCGACGATGAGGACGGTCCCGCGCGGCTGCTCCGCCTTTGCAGCCGGGGCGGCGGCGACGGGGACGAGCGGGGTGGATGTCGGCGAGGGGGCGGGCGTGGCGTCCGAGGCGGGCAGGAGGAGGCGGAAGGTCGAGCCGCGGCCCACAACGGACTCGACGTAGAGGGCGCCCTGATGGCTTTGCACGATGCCGAGGACGGCGGCGAGGCCGAGGCCGCGGCCGGAGAACTTGGTGGTGAAGAACGGTTCGAAGATGCGCGCCATGGTTTCGGGCGTCATGCCGGAGCCGTTGTCGGAGACCTCGAGGCCGACGTAGCGGCCCGCCGGGAGGTCGGGGCGGTGGAGCGCGGCGCGGAGCAGTTCGGTGCTGGCCTCACGGACGAAGGTCGTGACCGCGATCTCGCCGGGTTTCTCGCCGATGGCGTCGGCGGCGTTGATCACGAGATTCATCACGATCTGCTGGAGCTGGGAGGCGTCGGCCATCACGGCCGGCAGACCGTCGGGGAGAGTGAGGGTGAGGCGGGTGTTCTTGTGGATCGAGACGGAGAGGAGGGTGGCGGTGGAGCGGACGAGCTCGGTGAGGCTGGTGGCGCGGGTGACGAGGGTGCGTTTGCCGGCGTAGGCGAGCATCTGCTGGCAGAGATCGGCGGCGCGGCGGGCCGCGGCCTCGATCTGGTCGAGATGGGAGGTCGCGGGGCTGTCGGCCGCGACGGCGAGGCGCGCAAGGGTGGCGTTGCCGAGCATCGCGGTGAGGAGGTTGTTGAAATCGTGCGCGATGCCGCCGGCGAGCACGCCGAGGCTCTCGAGCTTCTGGGTCTGGAGCAGCTGGCGCTCGAAGGCGAGTTTCTCGGCCTCGGCGCTCTTGAGTGCGGTGACGTCGATGGCGAGGCCCTCGATGAAGCGCAGGGAGCCGTCGTCGGCGAAGACGGGCCGGCCGCGGACGAGGGCCCATTTGACGCGGCCGTCGCGGTGGCGGATGCGGTATTCGACCTCGAAGCTGCGGCGCGCCTGCATGGCTTCGCCGACGGCGCGCCGGGTCGAGGCGCGGTCCTCGTCGACGGTAAGGTGGGCGAGGTGGACGCGGCCGCCGAGGAAATCGGCCGGCGGGTAGCCGGTGAGGGGGAGCAGGCCCTCGGTGCCGAAGAGGAGGGTGAGGTTGTCGTCGAACCCGCACCGGAACGCCGCGCCGGGGAGCTGCCCGAGGAGGTTGCCGAGCTGGCGCCGGCTCTCCTGCAGCTCGGCCTCGGCGCGTTTGCGGGCGGTGATCTCGGTGGCGATGCCGCAGAGCGCGTAGATCTGGCCGTTGGTGGCGCGAAGGGGAAATTTCTGGACGATGTGGGTGCGGGGGCCGTCGGGTCCGGGGCTGGACTCCTCGAATTCCATCGGAATGCCGGCGTCGAGGACGAGGCGGTCGTTGGAGCCGAAGATCGCGGCCTGGGTGGTGGGAAAAAGGTCGGAGTCGCGCTGACCGATGATGCCGGACTGATCCCGCCCGACGAGGAGTTCGAAGGGGCGGTTGGCGAGGACGTAGTAGCCGGCCGGGTCCTTCACGAAGATGCAGGCGGGGCTGTTGTCGAGGATGGCCTGGAGGCGGGCCTCGCTTTCGCGGAGCTGCCGCTCGATCTCCTCGCGGCGCTGGATGTCCTCCTGCAGGGCCTCCTGGACGGCGCTGAGTTCGGCAGTGCGGCGGGCGACCTGGCGTTCCACATGGGCGGAGCGGCGCTGGGCGCCGAAGAACCACGCGCCGGCCGTGCCGGTCAGCGCGAGGCCCAGGGCGAGGGTCAGCCAGCCCCGGAAGCCGGATTGCTGGGCCTGCCACTCGGGGGTGGGGCGGAACCACAGCTCCCATTTTCGTCCGCCGTGGTCCAGGGGCACGCGGAGATGGAGTCCGGCGGCCATCTGCCCGGCCGTGGGCGGGGGGGCGGTGTGATCGGCGCGCGGCGAAGTGGAGCTGTAGTGGAGGAACTGACGGTCTTCGGTGGCGGAGCGGTCGAGGAAGAGGACCTCAAGACCCTGGGCATCGCCCGACTTGAAAAACGACTCGAGCACGTCGCTGATGCGAAAGATGCCGAACACAAATCCCCGGAGGGCGGCCCGCCGGGCGTCGGGGGTGTCGGCCGCGAGCGGGACGTGGTAGACGGGCAGCTCCATGATGTAGCCCCAGCTTGAGCCGCCGCGGCGGTCGAGCAGAGGCAGGCGCCCGGAGGAGGCGAGCAGGCCGGTGCCGGCGATTTCCTGGAGTTGTGACCAGGTGACCCCGGAAACCAGATCGAAGCCGAGCGCGGGCTCGTTGCCCGCATAGGGTTCGATGTAGAGCACGGGGAAATACTCGGGGCGCGCGGCGGCGGGCCGGAGGGTGTTGCCGGAAACCCGTTCGGTCAGTTGAAACCCGGGGAAGCCCTCCGCCCGTACGGCCGACTCGAAACGCTCCCGGTCCGGCCCGGGGAGCCGCACGATCCACTCCAACGCCTGGACGCCGACCTGCCGCGAGATGATGTCGCGGGCCGCGCCACCGAACTCCTCGCGGGTCACCTCTCCCGAGTAGTGGAACAGGCTGCGGAGGGTGTAGAGGGACTCCTGGTGGCGCTGCAGGCGATCGGAGGCGATGCTGGTGAAGTTCTGGGCCCGGCGGGCGAAATCCGCCTCGGATTTTTCCCGCTCCTGCCCGCGGACCGCCAGGAACGCCAGCACGCTCAGGATCCCGCCGATGACGACGACGAGCACGGCCGCGCGCTCGCGCAAGACGACCGATTGTGCAGCGGACCGGTCGAACGGCGAATTGGACGGCGGGTCCTGGCTCATGGCCGTCGGGAAGAAATCGGGGGGCGGGCACGCATGGGACAGAGGGGAACTAGCCGAGCAGCGCGCGCAGCTTTACCTCCAGCGCCTCGCGAGTGAAGGGTTTTTGCAGGAAGGCGAGGGGGCTGCGGGCGTCGGCCAGGCGGCGGAGCAGGTCGCCCTCGTTGTAGCCGCTGATCAGGAGGACGCGCACTTCGGGTCGGAGCCGGCGGAGGGCGACGAGGGTCTCCTCGCCGGACAGGCCGGGCATCAGCACGTCCAAAATGACGATGGACCAGCCCGCCGGGTCGGCGCGAAAGAGGTCCAGGCCCGTCTGACCGTCGGTCGCGGCCTGCGCCGACAGGCCGAAGGTCGTGAGCATGGCCGTCGTGACGGTCCGCACGGGCTCCTCGTCCTCGATGACGAGGGCGCGGCCGGGGTGGCGCCAGGAGCCGCCGGGGCGGTCGCCACCCTCAGGTCGAGCCGGAGCGGAGCCGGCGGGAGTCGGGGGCAGGATCAGCCGGAAGCGGGAGCCGCGCTCCGGTTCGCTTTCCACGAGGAGGGCGCCCTGATGGCCCCGCACAATGCCGAGCACGGCGGCGAGGCCGAGGCCGCGGCCGGCGAATTTCGTGGTGTAAAACGGGTCGAAGATTTTCGCCACCACCTCGGCGGACATGCCGCAGCCATTGTCGCGCACTTCCAGGAAAACATAGTCACCCTCCGGGAGGTCGGCGCCGGTCGCGCAGGACCGGAGCACGGCCCGGTCGGCGCGCATGACCCCGGTGGTGAGCACGATCTCCCCGTTTTTTCCGCCGGTGGCGTCCGCGGCGTTGAGCACGAGGTTCATCACGATCTGCCGGAGCTGGGTGGCGTCGGCGAGGACGGTGGGCAGCGAGGGGGCGAGGTCGAAGCGGAGGGCGGCCTTGCGGGCGATGGAGACCTCGAGGAGCGGGACGAGATTGGAGGCGAGGGCGCCGAGATCGACGGGCTCGACCACGAAGCGACCCTTGCCCGCGTAGGCGAGCATCTGGCGGCAGAGCTCGGCCGCGCGCAGCGACGAGGTCTCGATGGCGCGGAGCTGCGGATCCACTGCCGAGCCGGCCGGGAGCAGGAGGCGCACGAGGTTGGCGTTGCCGAGGATGCCGGTCAGGAGGTTGTTGAAATCGTGCGCGATGCCGCCGGCGAGGACGCCGAGGCTCTCCAGCTTCTGGCCCTCGAGCAGTTTCCGTTCGAGTGCGATGCGCTCCTGTTCGGCGTGTTTCTGCGCGGTGATGTCGATCGCGAGGCCCTCGACCACGGGAATGCCGTCCTGGCTCCGGCCGGTGGGGTGGCCGCGGGACAGCACCCATTTTTCGGTGCCGTCGCGGGCCCGGACGCGGTATTCGAGTTCCACCGGCCGGCCGGCGGCCATCCGTTCGCGGGTGTGCTGGCGCACCCGGGCCAGATCGTCGGGATGGATGAGGTCGCGCAGATGCACCCGGCCGAGGACAAAGTCATCCGGCGGATAGCCGAGCAGGGCGAGCGATCCGGCGCTCACGTAGGAAACCGTGAAACCCGACTGGTACACGCCGCGGTAGGCCATGCCGGGAAGCGAGGCGAGAAAACTGTCCAGCTCGCGCCGGCTTTCGGTGAGCTCGGCGGTGCGCTCGGCGACGGTGCGGGCGATCACCTCCGTCTGGCGGCCCAGGGTGTGGACCAGGCCGGCGACCAGTCCGGTCATCAGCAAAATGCCGGCGGAGCGCACCCACGGCACGACGAGGGCCTGTTCGCCCAGCCACTGCGGGGTGGGGCGGTAGACCACCCGCCAGTCCCGCCCGCCGATCGGCAGCGGGAACTCGCGATACAGCCCGGCCCGGAACTCCCCATCCGACGGCACCGGTCCCGGGGCCGGCTGGCCGGACCGGGCGCCGGCCGGGCGGTAGTAGAGCAGCCGTCTCGCCGGGTCGGTCTCGGATGTATCCACAAACATCATATCGAGGTCGGTTTCGGACTGCCGCGACAGCACCGCCTCGAAAATCTGACGGGTGCGGAGGACGGCCTGCACGAAACCGAGAAAGGCGCCGGGCTCGACCGAGGCCTCGGAGCGGCGGAAAACGGGCCAGGCCATGACGAAGGCCCAGGATTCGTCCTCTCCCTGGACCAGGCGGATCTGGCCCGTGACCATCATCTGGCGCTCCACGCGGGCGCGCTCGAGGATGTCCCGGGTGGGGCCGGTCTGCAGGTCGTAGCCCCAGGCCCGCTCGTTGCCGGGGACCGGATGCACGTAGACGATCGGATAGTAAAAGGGCCGGTCCCCCGCCCGCACCAGCTGCCCGTCGGGGGCCAGTTCCTTGAACTCAAACGGCTGGCCGTAGGCCTTGCCGGTGGCCTCCTCGGTTTCCGCGCGGTCCTCGCGCGGGACAAACGGCACCCATTCCAGGGCCTGCAGGCCGTCATAGCTGCCCTCCAACCACCGGGTGGTGCGCACGAACGTGTTGCGGGGCACGCGGCTTTCGACCGAGAACATCGTCCGCAGCGTGAAGAGCAGATCCTGATAGCGGCCCAGTTGCTCGGCGGTGACGGAGTGACGGACGGCGGCCTGGCGGGCAAAGGCCGTTTCGGCCCGCTCGTGTTCGCGGGCGCGCGCGTCGCGATAGGTGAGGGCGCTCAAGACCGCCCCGACCACTACGACGACCACGGTGAGCGTGGCGGGGCGACGAAAGAAGGGCGTGGGTTGGCGCGGGGCGTCCATTGAACGGGTGGCCAAGGATGCGGTGCGCCTGTCCGCGGGCAATTGTTTCCGCCTGAGGGAATTCCTGACATTCGTTAGGTACAAAATGCAAGCGACCGGCACCTTGCGGTGCCGGTCGTCAGTCGAAACTGCGCCGCTGGCCGCGTGGCGCGATCAGAGCACGTAGGGCAGCGGGTGGCGCGCCGTGATGGCGGCGACGCGCTTTTTCACCCCGTCGATCGCGGCGGCCTCACCGGGCGTGCCGATGGCGGCGAGCACGGTGTCGATGCAGCCGGCGACCTCGGCCATCTCGGACTCGACGAAGCCACGCGTGGTGATCGCGGGCGTGCCGAGGCGGATGCCGGAGGCCTGGAAGGGCGAGCGGGTCTCGAAGGGCACCGTGTTCTTGTTGCACGTGATGTGCGCGCGATCGAGGGTCTCCTGGGCGACCTTGGCGGTGAGCTCAGGGAACTTGGTGCGGAGATCGACGAGGAAGAGGTGGTTGTCCGTGCCGCCGGAGACGATCTTGTAGCCCATCGCGGTGAAGGCGGCGGCGAAGGCGCGGCTGTTCTTCACGATCTGCTCGGCGTAGGTCTTGAACTCGGGCTTGAGGCACTCGCCGAAGCACACGGCCTTGGCGGCGATCACGTGCATGAGGGGGCCGCCCTGGTTGCCGGGGAACACGGCGGAGTCGAGGGCCTTGGCGTGGGCGGCCTTCGCGAGAATCAGGCCGCCGCGTGGGCCGCGCAGGGTCTTGTGCGTGGTGGTGGTGACGAAATCGGCGTGCGGCACCGGCGAGGGATGGACGCCCGCGGCGACGAGGCCGGCGATGTGGGCGATGTCGGCGAAGAGATAAGCGCCGACGGAGCGGGCGATCTCGCCCATGCGGGCGAAGTCGATCACGCGGGAGTAGGCGCTGGCGCCCACGGTGATCATCTTGGGCTTCTCGCGCTGGGCGACGGCGGCGAGCTCGTCGTAGTCGATCAGGCCGTTGTCCTCGCGGACGCCGTACTGGACGAACTGATACAGCTTGCCGGCGAAATTGGCGGGGTTGCCGTGGGTGAGGTGGCCGCCGTGGCTGAGGTTCATGCCGAGGACCTTGTCGCCGGGGACGAGGACGGCGGCGTAGACGGCCGCATTGGCCTGGGAGCCGGAGTGGGGCTGGACATTGGCGTACTCGGCGCCGAACAGCTTCATCGCCCGCTCGATGGCGAGGACCTCGACCTTGTCGACGAACTCGCAGCCGCCGTACCAGCGCTTGGCCGGATAGCCCTCGGCGTACTTGTTGGTCAGCACGCTGCCCTGCGCCTGCATGACGGCGGGATAGGTGAAGTTTTCCGAGGCGATGAGCTCGATGTGGCTCTGCTGGCGGGCGAACTCGGCGGAGATGGCCGAGAACACTTCGGGATCGAGGGACGGAAGCGGCGTGGAGTTGAGCATGGTGGCGTACGAGGGAGGGAGCGTGGCGTGAAAACGGAAGGCGACACGCTCACGCAACCGCGGGCGGACGCAAAGAATTTTTTTTCCGCCCGGCGATCAGGCCCGCGGGGGAATCTGCGTCTTAAGGTATTCCAGCAAACTCGGGATGGCCTCAACCATCTCGTCGCGGGTGGACTCGTAGAGCTTGAGGGGGCCGCCAAACGGGTCGCCGATCTCCTTGTCCCCGCGCTGGGGCATGAATTCGCGAAAGAGATGGAGGCGTTTTGGCATCCGCTCGGCCTGCAGCTGGATCATCGCGCGGTGCGACTCGGTCATGCCCAGGACCAGAAAGGCGCGGTCGAGCATCTCCTGGGTCAGCGCGGTGCTTTTGTGGCCGGCGATGTCGAGGCCGACCTTCTTCAGGGCAATGACGGAGTTTTCGGACACGGTGTCGCCGTTGCGGGCCGCGACGCCGGCCGAGATCACGTTGAGCGAGCGCAGGGGCTCGGGCTGGGCCGCGAGGGCGTGCTTCAGGAGGGCCGCGGCCATCGGGCTGCGGCAGATATTGGCCGTGCAAACGACAATGATGGGTCCGGGCGCGGGCATGGAATCGAGAGGGGAAGGGACACGGTTTCCGGCGAAAGGCAAAGCCGGAGTAATCCGGGGCTTTATGGCAATCGGCCCGGGAGGGGGCCGGCTTGATCAGATTTTCTTCAGGGCCTTGAGCGAGCGGTGGAGCTGGACGGCGCGCTGGAGGGCGGAGTCGATCAGCGGGGCGGGGGCCTTGGGCGGGACGGGTTTCTCAGTGGCGGGGGCGTCCTCGGTCCCGTCGTCGGCGGGAGTCCGGGCGGGATCCGGCTGTCCGTGGTGGTCCTGGGCCAGGCGGGCCTCGTCGTTGCGGGTCTTCTCCGGGGTGTCATTGAGGAGCGACTCGACCGGAGTGCCGGCGGCGAGCGCGCCATAGGCGCGGCGCTCGTCGACGGAGGCGATCTTCAGCTCGAGGTCCGGAGTGAGGCCGGGCGAGGCGGAGCCGATCACGATGAGGCCGGCGAACGGCAGGCGGTCGGCCACCGGAGCGAGGAGCGCCGCGGACGTGTCGGCATTGACGAGCAGGAAGACCGGCGTGCGCACGGCGGCATGGAACTTCAGCCAGGCCAGCAGGGCGGTGCCGGCGGCGGTATCGCCCTCGGCGTAGCGCAGGTCGAGCACGCACGGTTGCTTCCGGTCGGCTTCTCCGGTCGGGAGATCGGCCGGGACCGTGGCGGCGCGATGGTAGGCGAGGCCCTGGCTGAGGTCGCGGGTGAGGGGCGCGGCGTGGGCCGAAAGAAAGAGAACGAGAAATAGGAAAGAGAAAGACGACTTCATCGGCGGTTGAGCTGGCGGGCGCCGATGTCGCGGCGAAAGTATTTGGACGTGCACTCGATGGCTTCGCAGGTGGCGTAGGCGTTGGCGGCGGCGGCCTGGAGCGTGGGTGCGAGGGCCGTGGCCCCCAGCACGCGCCCGCCGTTGGTCACGATCTGACCGGCGGCATTCCGGGCGGTGCCCGCGTGATAGACGAACGTGCCGGGGGGCAGGGCCTGCGCGGCGGGAAAGGTGATGACGTCGCCCTTCGGATACGCGTCAGGATAGCCGCGGGCGGCGATGACGACGCACACGGCGTAGTCCGGTTTCACGGCGAGCGGGAAACCGGCGAGCCGGCCGCAGGCGGCGGCCCAGAGGAGGGCGAGGAGATCGGTGGCGAGGCGCGGGAGGACGACCTGGGTCTCGGGATCGCCGAAGCGGGTGTTGTACTCGATCACGCTCGGGCCCGCGGGCGTGAGCATGATGCCGATGAAGAGCGTGCCGCAAAACGCGATGCCCTCGTCGGCGATGGCGTTGACGGAGGGGCGGACGATCTCGTTTTCGATGCGGGCGAGGAGGGCGGGCGTGACGACCTCGGCGGGCGAATAGGTGCCCATGCCGCCGGTGTTGGGTCCGGTATCGCCATCGCCGATCCGCTTGTGGTCCTGCGATGTCGGCAGGATCACGTAGTCGCGGCCCGATACAACCACGAGGATGGAGGTCTCCTCGCCGAAGAGGCAGTCCTCGACGAGGAGCTGGCGGCCGGCGGAACCAAATTTGCCGCCATCGAGCATGTCGCGCACCGCGGCCTCGGCCTCGGGGAGGGACTGGGCGACGATCACGCCCTTGCCCGCGGCGAGACCGTCGGCCTTGACCACGATGGGGATCGAGCGCGTGCGCAGATACGCCAGCGCCGGGGCGACCTCGCTGAAAAACGCGGCGGGGGCGGTCGGGATGCGGTGCTTGAGCAGGATCTGTTTCGTGAAAATCTTGGAGGCCTCGAGGCGGGCGCCGTCGGCCTTGGGGCCGTAAACGGGGATGCCGGCCTCCTGGAGGCGGTCGGCGAGGCCCAGCGAGAGGGGTACCTCGGGCCCGACCACGACGAACTCGATCTTTTCGCGCTGTGCGAGGGCCACGAGCCCGGGGACATCGTCGGCGGCGACGGGGGCGCAGGCCGTGTCGAGGGCGATGCCGGCATTGCCGGGGGCGCAGAGGACGCGGGGTTGCGCCGGCGACGCGAGGAGCGCGCGGACGAGGGCATGTTCGCGCCCGCCGGAACCGACGACGAGAACGGAGCGAGGAAGTGCGGTGGAAGCCACGTCGCGAAACACTCAGAGCCGCGCGCGCGTGGCAAGGCCCGGTTGCAGGGTCCGGTCGCGCGACCCTTTTCGGCCCAATGCCCATTTTCACTTATTAAGTGAAAAAGCGGGCGGGTTGCGGGTACTACTACCTAATGTCCACCCCCACTGACTCCCCTTCGGCCGGTCTGTTCACTGGCGTTTCCGGCGACCTGCGGCATGCGTTACGCTTGCTCTGGAAGGGCAAGGGGCTGACGGCCACGACCCTGCTGACCCTGGCGCTCTGCATCGGCGCCACCACGGCCATCTTCTCGACGGTGTATGCGTTGCTGCTCAAGCCGCTGCCGTTTCACGACCCCGCGCCCATCGTGGAGCTCTACAGCTCCGCCGCGAAGGCCGGGCTCAACAAGATGCCGGCGAATGTCCCCATCTATCTCGATTATTCGAAGAATGCGACGTCCTATGAAACGCTGGCGCTGTGGTCGTTTTCCCAGCAGATGTTTGGCGAGGATCAGTCGGCGGTGCGGCTCGAAATGGGGAGTGCGACGGCGGACCTGTTTGCGATCCTGCGGCTGCAGCCTTTGCTCGGGGAGTTCTTCACGAAGGAGCAGAACAAGCAGGGCGCCGACAAGGTGGTCGTGTTGACGCAGTCGTTCTGGCGGACCCAGTTTGCCGAGGACCCGCAGGTGGTGGGCAAGGAGGTCCGGCTCGCGGGCGAGACCTACAAGGTGATCGGCGTGGCGCCGCGGCTCTTCGAAGCCTGGGATGCACGCGTAAAATACGTGACTCCGCTCTCGTGGCCGGCTCAGGCGGAGAATCCGCAGGGGCGCTACGGGGTGGGGCTGCAGTTGTTTGGCCGGCTTAAGCCGGGCGTACCGGTCGGTCAGGCCGACCTCGAGGCCAAGGCCCTGGAGCGCCGCTACGTGGAGGCCTCGCCGCCGCCGGTCCGGGGCTTTGTCGAGCGGTCGGGCATGACGATGAATGTCGGAGGGGTGCAGGATCAGCGCGTCGCGCCCGTGCGTACGACCCTGTATATATTGCAGGGTGTCGTCGCCTTCGTGCTGCTCATCGGCTGTGTCAACGTGGCCAACCTGCAGCTCGTGCGCGCCAATGCCCGCCAGTCGGAGCTCGCCATCCGCGCGGCGCTCGGGGCCACGCGCGGCACCATCGCCCGCCAGCTCATTCTGGAAAGCCTGCTCCTCACGACGCTCGGGGCGCTGCTCGGGGTGGCGCTGGCGTGGGGCGCGCTGTCCGCGAGCAATTTCTACGTCGCGAAGATGCTGCCCCAGGCGCTGCCAGCGGTGCTGGACCTGCGCGTGCTGGGCTTCGCCGTCGCGCTGACGCTCGTGATCGGCGTGGTGATCGGGCTGATCCCGGTGGGGCTCATCCTGCGCACCAATCTCGCGCGCGTGATCCAGAGCAACTCCCGCGGCGCGTCGTCCGGCAGTGGCGTCCGCACCGTGAGCAGCATCCTGGTCGTGATGCAGGTGGCGGTGGCGCTGATGCTCCTGACGGGCGCGGGGCTGCTGATCCACAGCTTTGCCAAGGCCCTCGGGGTCGATCCGGGTTTCAACCCCAAGGGCGTGGTGACCGCGCGCATCGTCGTCCCGGCCGCGCACCGGGCCAGCGCAGACGCCGCCGCCAAATTCCAGGAGCGGCTTGCGCAGACCCTACGTGAACTGCCCGGCGTGGCCGCCACGGCGTTTTCGGCCTCGACCCCCTTCCAAGGCGGGTTGCCGATCAATGCCTTTACGCTGGAGGAGGACACGCTGCCGCCGGGCTCGCCGCAGCCCGGCGCGTACCGCGTGCAGGTCACGCCCGGCTATCTCGAAACGCTCGGCCTGAAACTGGTCGAGGGCCGTTTCTACGAGGAGGCGGACCGCGATCCGAAACGCCGGGTGTTCGTCGTGGACGAGAGTTTCGCGAAGCGATATTTTCCCAACCGTTCCGCCCTCGGTGGCCGATTTGTCTTCGGCAACCGGCCCGAGAAGCCCGAAGACTGGCCCTCGATCATCGGGATCGTGCGCGACATCCCCCACAACGGCGTGGAGGAGAAAAGCGGCAATCCCTTCATCTACCAAGTCATCCAGCAAGGCGCCCGGCCCGGCGGCATGACGCTCTTTTTGCGGACCGGACGCCCCGCCGAGGAGCTGATCCCCGCGCTGCGCGCCAAGCTGCGGGAGCTCGATCCGACGATTTTCATGTACGATGCTGGAGCGCTGGAGAAGGCGGTGGGCTCATCGTTCGACAACCGCCGCGCAGTCATGCTCCTGCTCGCGGCCTTTGCCGGGCTGGCGCTGTTTCTCTCCTCGTTGGGAATCTACGGCGTCCTCGCTTACGATGTGTCGCAGCGCACGCGCGAGATCGGCATCCGCGGGGCGATCGGCGCCTCGCGGGGCCAAATCGTGGGCATGGTGATCAAGCAGGGGCTCTGGAAAAGCGGCCTCGGGATCGGGCTGGGGCTGACGGGTTCGTTTCTGCTCAGCCGCTACATGACCAGCCTGCTCTTCGGCGTGCAGCCGACGGACCCGCTGGTGTACGCGGCGGGTTCGGCCGTGCTGGTCGCGGTGGCGCTGCTGGCGAGCTACCTGCCGGCACGGCGGGCGGCGAAGATCGATCCGCTGGTGGCACTGAGGGATGAGTGACGGATTGAATGACGGATGACGAATATCGATAGGGGCGTGAGAATGGGGTCCGTGGTCTGAGATAGATCACTTGCGCACCCGTCGCGGAGTTGCTGTGCTTGACTCGGCTTCTATCGCCCCGGCTTCCGACCCTGACAAAGCTTTTCCATGTTTCGCATCGATCGCAGCACCAACACGATTTCCAAGTTGAAGTCCGTCAAATTTGCCGACCTTGGATTCAAGGAGCGGGAGCACCTGCAGGAGTGGTTGGCCAGTCAACCAGACGCCCTTGGTGAAGAACTCCTTATCGTACAAAAAGAATTTTCCGGGTTTGACGATACGCGGGAGCGCCTCGACCTGCTAGCGCTCGATAAAAACGGAGGACTGGTGATCATTGAAAACAAACTGGATGACTCAGGTCGGGATGTTGTGTGGCAATCGCTCAAGTACGCTTCGTATTGCTCCACTCTTTCGAAAACGAGCATCGCGACGATTTATCAACAGTATCTCGACCAGCATGGTATGCACGGCAATGCGCAGGAGCGGATTTGTGAATTTCTAGAGCAGGAGGATTTCGGCGAGGTGAAACTCAATAGCGGTATTGAGCAACGCATCATCATGGTTGCGGCGCAGTTTCGAAAGGAAGTCACCTCGACGGTCCTGTGGTTGCTCAAGCATGACGTTAAAGTACAGTGCTTCAAAGCCACCCCGTTTCAGCATGAGGACAGCATGTTTCTCAATCTAGAACAGGTGATCCCGTTGGCTGAGGCTGAGGATCTGATGATCGGCATCACGGAGAAGGAAAAAGAGGAACATACCACCGAGCGGGGGCAGGCGTCGCGTCATTCCATCCGTACGGAATTTTGGCATAAGATGCTTGAGGCGCTTGAAAAAGCGGACGTGGATTTGTATGAGAATATCAGTCCGAGCCGGGATCATTGGTTGAGCGCGGGGTCCGGCCTTGCTGGCGTTCACTACAATCTGATCTTCAGCAAGAGTGGCGTGCGAGTGGAGTTTGTCATGGCTCGGGGGACGAAGGAGAAAAACAAGGCCATGTTCGATCATCTGCTGGGTAAAAAGGAACGGCTGGAGAAGCTGTTTGGCGCTTCCTTGGACTGGCGGCAGATGACTGGAAACAAGGCTTCGATAATTTCCTTTGGGAAAGAATTTGAAGGCTATGACCGCAACAATTGGACGGAAATGATTTCGTGGCTAACCGAGCACATTCGGAGAATGGAGGCCGCCTTCGGACCCGAAGTGGATGATCTCAGGCAATTGTTGCGGACGAGGTTTCCGGGGTAGTTTTCCCAAAACTCGATCACCATAAGGCGAGGCGCGAGAACCGGGAACGAAAAGAATTCATGTCTCCAGAGCAACCGAGGGACAAATGCGCCATTGGTTGGGGAAATCTCTGTTGGCGGCGAGGATGCGCTTAGATGACTGGCTCCGGTTCGCTCGTTGGCGTTCGCTGCAGCTGAAAGGCGTGCTGCGTTGTGGCGGGCGGAAGCCCGCCCACTTTACAGCACCTGCAGCTTCTTGCGGTAGAAGGCCACGACCTCGTCGGGGTCGTCGGTGAAGAGGATGTAGTCGGCGATCCAGGCCGGGGCGCGTTTGCTGCGGATCATCTCGTTGATCTGCTTGCGGAGATCGCCCCAGAACTTGGCGTTGAAGAAGACGTAGGGGACGCGCGGACGGATGCCGAGCTTCAGGTTGCAGAGCTCGATGCCGACCTCCTCGAGGGTGCCGACGCCGCCGACGTTGAAAATACAGAAATCGGCCGCCTCGAACCATTTTTGGCGGAAGTGGCGCGACGACTCCTGGAAGGTGTTGAAGAAATCGACGCCGAGCTCGGGGGGCTGGGCCTCGAGTTCGAGGAAGCACGCGCCGGTGAGCGCGCCCTTGTTGCGCGCCTGGTCGGTGGCGAGTCGCATGACGCCACCGCCGCCGCCGGTGAGGACGCCGAGGTTGCTGCCGATGAAGCTGGTGAGCTTTTCGACAAGCGCGGAGATGCGGTCCGTGTCGGCCTGGTTGAGTCCCACGGCGGAGCCGTAGAACGCGAGGACTGTCGCCTCCTGGAAGCGACGGGCCATCTCCTCGCGGACGAAGAAGCCGTGGTCCTTCTTGTAGACGTGCTGGTAGATGTCCTTCGTGAGTTCGTCGTACCAGTAGACCTTGAGGCCGATGCTATCGAACATATCGAGGCGCGCGTGGGCGTTGCTCGAGAAGAAATAGCCGTGCGTGCGCGAGGGCTTGCGGAAGACGATGCGCTTCAGCTTCACGTCGCCGAGGCGGGTGACGAGTTCGATGTGCTCGAGCAGGTCGGGGAAGTAGTCGGTGATGAGGGTGTCGGCGTCGGCGGGCGCGGCGTCGAGGGCCTGGATCATGGTGCGGCTGCCGACGGGGCAGACCTCGCCTTCGAGGAATTTGCGGAGGTCCTCATTGGCGCGGACGACGACGGCGCGGTTTTCCATGGCACCGCTCTGGCCGCGGACGAGGTTGGCGGAGGTGGCGAGGAGCCGCTGGCGTTTCTTCGCGAGGGACTTGGTCTCGGGATCGTCGGCCTCGGGGGCGCGGTAGATCTCGACGGAGACGACGGGATTCACCACGGGCTGGTCGCCGGTGTTGTAGATTTCCAACATGACGTTCGTGCCGAACGTCTTGATCGGGTCGAGGAGGACGGCGCTGGTGTGGATGCCGAAATTGCCGGGGCCGGGGTTGAGGACGACGAAGTGCTCCTTCAGGTACATCGAGCAGCTCGTGAGGATGCCGGAGCGCGGCGTGATCGAGAGCGGCGAGGCGTCGTGGCGGACCTGGACCTTGTCGAGAAACCCGCGGCCGGCGTGACCGCTGACGATGCGCTCGAAATTGAGCCGCGTGAGCTTCTGGCTGAGCGTGTAGCTGACCTGGTGCGGCGTGAGGAAGACCGAGCCGCGGCTGTCGATGCTGATGGTGTTGGGGAGCTTGAGACTGTTGGACTTGATGGCCTCCCAGATCTCGGCGCTGTTGAGCTTGGCGGCCGCGGGGGCGTAGAAGAGCCGGCCGACGGGCGAGCCGATGCGGAGGAGCTTCTTCCAGTAGGGGGCGTTGGGGAAGCTGGTGTCGTAAATGAAGGCATCGGCATCCAGCTCGATGCGGTTGCCGGCGACGCGGGGCGCCCCGGTGATGAGCATTTCTATCCCAATGCGGGCGAGGGAGCTGCGTTCGGTGAAGCGGAGGGCGGCGACGTGAGTTTGGAGGGCTTCGAACTCGGCCGGGTGCCGCGGCCAGAAAGCGAGGGTCAGGGCGACGGTGCGCTCGTCCTTGTTTTTGACGGTGAGGATTTGGCCATCCTGACTGGTCCAGAATTGATCGGGGTGCATTTTTAGAACGGACATACATGACGCGGTCGGGCGGGTGAGACAAGCGGGGAGTAATTGGTTGCTTTCAGGGGGGCGCGCTGGCAGACCCGACAACTTTTACGGCACAAACCACCCTGCGCCGTGACTCTACGCCTTCCCAAAAACATCGCATGAAACTCAACTACACCGCCACGATTTCCCTGCTCGCGCTCGGCCTCGCCGCCGCGCACGCCGAAGAAAAGCCCATCTCGGTCCCCGGTCTCGCTCCGGCCGCCAAGGCCCCTGCGGCCCCCGTCGCTCCGGCCTTTACGGAAGCGCAGATCGTCGAGGAGTTCGGCTGGTTCGTCGGCAAGCGCGTCGGTCTCACCGAACTTGAGTTCACGCCGGCCGAGGTCGCCGCGTTCGTGAAGGGTGTCTCCACCGCCGCGGCGGGTAAGGACACGCCGTTCGAGCTCGAGAAGATCGGGCCGCTGATGGACGAGTTCATGCAGAAGAAGCAGGCCGCGTTCACCGCCAAGGCGAAGACGAAGAGCCTGGCCGCCGCCACCGCCTTTTTCGCCAAGCTGAAGGAAAACAAGAATGTCGTCGAACTGCCCAGCGGTCTGCGCTACGAGATCGTGAAGCCCGGCGAGGGCGCGTTCCCGAAGGCGTCCGACACCGTCAAGGTGCACTACGTCGGCACCCTGATCGACGGCACGGAATTCGACAGTTCGGTGAAGCGCGGCGAACCCGCCGAGTTCCCGCTCGAGGGCGTGATCCCCGGCTGGACCGAGGGTCTGCAGAAGATCAACAAGGGTGGTAAGCTCAAACTCTACGTGCCCCCGCACATCGCCTACGGCGACGACGGCAAGGGTGGCATTCCCCCCGGTTCGACGCTGATTTTCGAGGTCGACCTGCTCGAGATCAAGGCTCCGGGGGCCGCGGCTCCCGCTCCGGCGGCGCCTGCCCCGGCGGCGCCCGGCGGCAAGTAAGCCGACGAATCGATTCGGCACGCATTTGATGAGGCGGGGTCTTCGGACCCCGCCTTTTTTGTGGGCGGCGGACGCCCGGCGACTCAATGAGGCGGGAGCGAGGAAGCACCCGCGAGCGGGCGGCCTACGGCTGCAAAGCCGCGCGGGCGTCCGCGAGGAAGGCCGCGACTTCGCTGTCCTGCGTGGCCCAGGAGCACATGAGGCGATACCCGTGGTCGCCGATGAATTTGTAGAAATGCCAGCCGCGGGCCTCGAGCGCGGCGACCGCGGCGGGGGCCAGCTCGACGAAGACGCCGTTGGCCTCGCAGGGCGCGAGCAGCCGGCAGCCGAGGGCGCGCAGGCCGGCGGCGAGGGTTTGGGCGTGGCGATTGGCATGGGCGGCGTGGCGCAGCCAGACGTCGTCGCGCAGGACGGCGTCCCACTGCGCGGAGGCGAAGCGCAGCTTGGAGGCGAGCTGGCCGGACTGTTTCACACGGTACTCGAATTCGTGCGCGAGTTCGCGATTGAAAAACACCACGGCCTCGGTCGTGAGGAGGCCGGTCTTCGTGCCGCCGAAGCAGAGGACGTCGATGCCGGCGCGCCACGTGAGGTCGGCGGGGGTCGCGCCGGAGCGGTCACGGAGCGTGGCGGCGGCGTTGGCGAAGCGCGCGCCGTCGAGATGGACGAAGAGGCCGTGGGCGTGCGCCCAGGCGGTGAGAGCGCGGGTCTCGTCGGGGGTGTAAACGGTACCGAGTTCGGAGGACTGGGTGAGGGAGAGGGCGCGGATCTTTGGGAAATGCACGCCGTGGCCGCGGTGGAGGACGGGGGCGAGGTCGGCGGGGCGGAGCTTGGCGTCGGGCGAGGAGAGGGGCAGGAGCTTGCTCCCGCCGGTGAAAAACTCGGGGGCCGCGCACTCGTCGGTCTCCACGTGCGATAGGGCGTGGCAGAGGACGCCGTGGTGGCGCTGGCAGATCGCGGCGAGCGCGAGGGCGTTGGCGGCGGTGCCGTTAAACACGAAGAAGACCTCGCACTCGGTGGCGAAGATCTCGTTGAAGCGCTCCTTCGCCCGCGCGGTGGGCGCGTCGTCGCCGTAGCTGGGCACGCAGCCGGCGTTGGCGGCGGCGAGGGCGGCGAACGCCTCGGGGCAGACCCCGGCGGTGTTGTCGCTGGCGAAGGCGAAATTGGGGCGGGGGGCATTCATGAAAATTTGGAGTTTGGCAACGTCGCCGGCGGCGCGTTTTGTGACAGCGCACGCGATGAACGCAGCGGACGTCAACCTCTACCTCGTCGGATTCATGGGCACGGGCAAAAGCACCGTCGGACGGGCGGTCGCGCACAAACTGGGCTTCGGCATGGTCGACAGCGACCACGAGATCGAGCGGCTGGAGAAGAAGACGATCCCGGAGATCTTCGCCCAGGACGGCGAGCCGGCGTTTCGCGCGATGGAGCGGGCCTTTGTCGAGGGCGGGCACGCGGCGGAGCGGACGGTGGTCTCCTGCGGCGGCGGGCTGGTGGTGCAGCCGGGCATGCTGGCCTTGCTCAAGACGAAGGGCGTCGTGATTTGCCTGCATGCCTCGGTCGAGACGATTCTCGCCCGCACCTCGCGGCAGCAGAACCGGCCTCTCCTGGTCGCGGAAAACCCCGAGGAGCGCATCCGCACGCTGTTCGCGCAACGGGAGCCGATTTACAAGCAGTCGGGCACGGTGATCCTCACGGACTCCCGGCCGCTGGCGGACATCGCGGGGCACGTGATGCGGGCGTGGCGGCGCGACGCGGGGGATTTTGTCCGGGCGCGGGGTTCACGCTGATGGACCCGCGGCAGGAGGAACTGCGGCGCCGGCTCGGCGCGCTGGGCTTCGACGACGTGCGGTTTGTCGCGCTCACGGCCGGCCACGACGACGGGCTGCGGGCGTGGCTTGCCGCGGGGATGCACGGCGAGATGGGCTGGATGGAACGCTCCTTGGAGAAGCGCGCCGACCCGCAGTTCGTGCTGCCGGGCGCGCGGTCGGCGATCATGCTGGGCGTCAGCTACGCGGGCGCGGCCGAACCACGGGAGGGCCGGCCGGCGTGGGCGCGGTACGCGCTGCACGAGGACTACCACGACACGATGAAGCCGGGGCTGGTCGCGGCGGGAAAGTTGATCGAGGAACTCTACGGCGCGGGTGAGCGCGACTACCGGTACTATGTGGACACGGGTCCGGTGCTGGAGCGGGGCTGGGCGGCGCGGGCGGGACTGGGGTTTGTGGGTAAAAACGCGATGCTCATTTCCCGGCGGCATGGCAACTGGCTGTTTCTCGCCGAGCTCCTGACGAAGGTGGACTTCGTGCCCGACGAGCCAATCAAGAAGAGTGTCGAGAATCTGGATACGCAGCAGGCGGGCGGCGTCGGGCTGCTGTGCGGCAAGTGCACGCGCTGCCTCGACGCCTGTCCGACGGACGCCTTTGCGCGGCCGGGCGTGGTCGACGCGCGGCGTTGCGTCTCTTACCAGACGATCGAGAACAAGGGGATCATCCCGCGCGGCCTGCGCGCCGGGATCGGCCACCGGATCTACGGCTGCGACGCGTGCCTGGAGGTGTGCCCTTGGAACCGTTTTGCGCAGGCGGGGCGGAAGCTGCTGCTGGCCGCGCGCGGCGAGATCGCGGAGCTGGAGCTGCGGGAGCTGCTGGAGCTGACGCCGGTGCGGTTTGCGGAGGTGTTCCGGCGCACGGCGATCAAGCGGGTGAAGCTTGGCGGGCTGCTGCGCAATGCGTGCGTGGTGGCAGGGAACTCCGGCGACGCCGAGCTGCTTCCGGTGCTCGTGCGGCTGGCGGGCACGCATGAGCTGCCGCTCGTGCGGGCGCATGCGGTGTGGGCGGTCTACCGGCTTGGGGGCGGGGCGCAGCTCGCGGCGGCGCGTGCCGGAGAAATGGATACCGCGGTGCTGGCGGAGTACGCGGCGGAAGACGGGCCGGCTACGGGGGCGTGAAGACCGCGTTCATCCGCGCGACGAAGGCGGGCGGCGGGCGGGTGGGGCGGCCGGTCAGGTCGCAGAACGCGTGGGCGCTCTCGCCGGTGGCGAGCAATTCCTCGCCACGGAAAACCTCATAGGCGATGCGGATGCGGAGGAGGGGTTTCTCGCGGATCGTGGCGACGATGGTGAGGGTGTCGTCGTAGAGGGCGGGGCGGCGGTATTTCGCGGAGACCTCGAGGACGGGGATGCGGTAGCCGTCGCTCTCGAGCTGGCGGTAGGGAAAGCCCTGTTCGCGGAGCAGTTGGGTGCGGGCGACCTCGAACCACGGGAGGTAGTTCGCGTGGTAGACGATGCCCATCATGTCGGTCTCGGCGTAGCGGACCGTGACCTGCGCGCGCGCCGTGATCATACCTCGGCGTCGGCGGCGACGGGGCTGAAGAGGGCCTCGGCGGATTCCTTCCAGCAGTTGCGCGTCGCCCACGCGCGGCCGGCGGCGCCGAGCTTTTTGCGGAGCGGGGCGTCGTGGATGAGTTTTTCGAAGGCGGCGGCGAGCTGGGCGGGGCGGTGCGGCGGCACGAGCAGGCCGGTGACACCCTCCATGACCGCCTCGGAAACGCCGCCGACGTCGTGGGCGACGACGGGCAGGCCGTGGGCGGCGGCTTCCAGGTAGACCAGGCCGAAGCCCTCCACACTGTGTCCGACGTTGATGCTCGTCATCGCGAAGATGTCGGCACGGTCGTAGAGGTCGGAGAGCTCCTCGTCGGGGATGTTCCCGAAGAAGCGGACCGTGAGGTCGGGCTTTTCCGCGGCGGCGGCGCGCAGGTTGCTCTCGTAGGTGCCCTTGCTCTGGGTGCCGACAACCCAGTATTCGAGCCGGGCGCGCACGTCAGGGGTGAGCATCTGCAGCGCCTGCAACGTGAGGAGCTGTCCCTTCCGCGGGTGGAGGCGGCCCACGGTGAGGACGACGATTTTCTTGCGCGGCTTCTCGGGCTTCGGGGGCACGACCGCGAAGTCTGAGCGGAGGGCGCCGGGGGTGAGGAAGATCTTGTCGGCCGCTCCAGGGAAATGGGAAAGGAGCAGCTCCTGAGTATAGTTCGTCAGCGTGCTGACGCGTGTCGCACGGCGGATGAGCTGGCCAGCCAGCCAGCGGCGGAGGGGGCTGCGGGCGAACTTAAGAATTTCAGAGCCGTGAAACGTGAGGACCAGGCGGCGCGGGCGGAAGGCGTGGAAAAACTGGAGCAGCATCATCGTCATCATCGGTCCCGGTTCGGGGAGGTAGACGGTGGCGTGGCGGAGATCGCGACGGTGGCGGATGAGTTCGCGGGCGAGCTGAACCTGGCACCACAGGTCGTGCGTCCCCTTGAGCGGCAGACGCCGGAGGCGGAAAGGCCAGTCGGTCCGCTCGACCGCCGGCGGCGCGGACTGGGCCCAGACCTCGATGTTGTAGCCCAAGCTGGCGCTGGCGCGGGCGATCTCCTCGGTAAAGGTGGCGATGCCGCCCCGCACGGGATAAAACTCGTGAGTGATGAGGAAGACCGGCCGTTGGGCGGGAGCGGTGGAGGAGACAGACATGCGCTGGTGTGGAAGGACGAACGGCGGACGTTTGGTGGACGCGCCGGAGTGACAAAAGGTAAGCTAGGTCACGACCGGGCGTTCTGGCAAGCATCGCCATGGACCCCGCCGGGGGCCAAAGTTCATGAAAACACGGCAGTTGTCGCAACATCTGTGCACCGCAAGGGTCTCCGTAGCACCCAAAAAATGGGTTTACATTCCGGGGCCCCGTAACATACAAGAAACGAATAATGCCAGACGCAGTTCTATCAAATCCGGGCGCAAACAAGCCGAATCCGCCGACACCGAAGCCCTTTGCGCCCGAAGACGAAGCCGCCCTGCGTGAGGCCCTCAAACGCTGCTCTCCGTCTGCGTTTGAGGCTGCCGTGCAATTTCGTAAGACCGGTAATGCTGAGCATGTTCCGGCAGTGGTGATCGGCGTGATCGAGCGCTTCGTCGAGCCCGACCTGCGGGTGAAATTGAAGGATGCGGACGACGACCTCCGCCTGATCGAGGACCTCGGGATCGACTCCCTGACGATGATGGAAATCGTCATCCTCGTGGAGGACGTCCTCCAGATGACCATCAACAACGATGAGCTGCGCAACTTGCGCACGGTAGGAGATGTGAAAACTTTCATCGACTGCAAGATCCGCGGTCTGCCGCTCCCCAAGCCCACCAAGTTCATCCCGATCGAGCACATCGGGGCGGTGATGCCCATCCAGCCGCCGTTCCTCTTCCTGAACGAGGCCTCGGTGAGTTCCACGGCGGCCAACGGGAAGTACAAGATCACGGGTCAGGAGTTTTTCCTCCAGGGCCACTTCAAGGATAATCCCGTGATGCCCGCCTCGATCATGCTGGAGGCCCTTGGCCAGCTCGCCGTGCTTTATCTGTTGGAAGGCGCCCCGACTGAGCCGGGCAAGGTCGTGAGCGCGCAGACCATTTTCTTCACCGGTTGCGAGGGCGTCCGCGCCCACCGCATCTGCAAGCCGGGCGACATCCTGACGTTGTCGATCAAGCCGAAGCGCATGAAGATGCCGCTCGCGACCTTCGAGGGCGCGATCCGCGTCGGCCAGGAAAAGGCGGTCATCGTCGAGGAAATCACGCTGACGTTCGGGATCGTCGACGCGGCCAATGCGCCGGTGCCGATCAACGGCCAGACGACTCACCCCTCTGCCGCCAATGGCTCGACTGCCACCCCGGCGGTGGTCGCCCCGCCCCTGCGCGTGGCGTTCAATACCTGAGCGGGCGTGGCTCGCGCAGCCCCGGCCTCCGCGCGGGCGATTAAAAATTCAGGGCGACCGTCGTGGTCGCCCTTTTTGTTTTTTGTGGTGACCGCCTCCCGCGTTGACCGGGGCGGGCGAACCCCTTCTCTTTGGCGTCCGGTCGGCGCACTCCTGCTTTGCTGGCGTGTCCAACCGCGCCACACCAACGCATGCCCCGAGTTTTCATCACCGGCCTAGGATTCATCACGAGCATCGGCAACGACGCCGCCACCGTCACGCGGAACCTCCGCGAGCTGCGCCATGGCTTCGAGGTCTTCCCGCCGTTTCAGAAACCGGAGATCCCGGTGAAGGTGATCGGCACGATCAAGGACTTCACGACGGATTCGACCGATCCGGAAGACTGGACGTTTCCCGCGGCCTACAAGATCAAGCGCGAGCTGCTGCGGACCATGGCGCCGAACGGCCTTTTCGCCCACTGCGCGATGCTGCAGGCGGTGGCCGACGCGAAACTCACCGAGCCCGATATTTCCAACCCGGAGACGGGGCTCTACGCGGCCTCGGCCGGGTCGCCCTACCTGCTGCACTACCACAACGACCGGCTCAACAAGCTCGGCGTGATGCGGTGCTCGCCGCTCGGCATCGTGGCGTCGATCGCGGGCACGCTGAATTTCAACCTGATCGCGGCCTTCAAGATCCAGGGGTCGTCCTGTGGCTTCTCCTCGGCGTGTGCGTCGTCCGCGCATGCCTTGGGTTTTGCGCTCGATGACCTCAAGCTCGGGCGGCAGAAGCGGATGTTTGTCGTCGGCGCGGAGGACGGGAATGTCGACGCGATCCTGCCCTTTGCCGGCATGCGCACGCTCTCGCTGCAGACCGATCCGAACCTCGCGTCGCGGCCCTTCGACGCGGGCCGGGACGGTTTTGTCGGCACCGGCGGCGGTGTCGCGATGGTGCTGGAAACCGAAGAGGAGGTCCTGCGCCGCGGAGTGAAACCCTATGCGGAGGTGCTCGGCTGGGGGCAGGCGTCCGACGGCTGGAACGTCGCGATTTCCCACCCCGAGGGCAGCGGCTCGGCCGCGGCGATGACGCTCGCGCTCAAGGCGAGCGGCGTGGCTCCGGAGAACGTCGACTACGTCAATGCCCACGCGACGTCCACGCTCATCGGCGACGTGTCCGAGGCCCGCGCGCTGCGCTCCGTCTTCAAGGATGCGGCCAAACGGCCCGCGGTCAGCAGCACCAAGGCGCTGACGGGCCACGGTCTCTCGCTGGCGGGCGCGATGGAGAGCGCGTTTTGCGCACTGGCGATCCGCGACGGCTTCATCCCCGGCAACGCGCACCTCGTGAAGGTCGATCCGGAGTGCGAGGGTCTGAATCTGCCGCGCACCACCGAAAACACGGCCCCGAACATCGTGATCAAGAACAGCAGCGGCTTTGGCGGAGCCAATGTCGCGCTCGTCTTCAAGCGGGTCGCCTAGCGCCGTGGTCACCATTTTCCGGTTACAGGAGTCGTCGGCGCGCGGCGCGGCGGGCGGGATGGCGGATTTTCCGCCGCCGGCTGTCGTGGTCAGGGTGTGCCCTGGCGACAGTCGAATTTGTCGGAGCGGCGGTCCGCTGGCCGGCGGCTCCGGTGCAGACGCAGGTTCGCCGGGCGGTGGGGCGGACGGCGGGAGCGTTTCCTAAGCGAATGTCCAAGCTCCGCATCCTCGTCCTCACATCCAGCACCGGCGGCGGTCACGACGCGCGCGCGGAGGCGTTTGCGGAGTGGTGTTTCCAGCTCTACCGCCACGACGTCGACGTGCGCATCGAGCAGATGCTCGAAAAGTCCTCGGTGGTGAATCGCACGGGCGTGAACCTCTACAACCGCATCCAGCGGCTGGCGCCGTGGATGCACAAGGTGTTCTACGCCGTTGTCGAGGTGCTGAGCTGGCTCAACCGGCGCAAGGTCACCTTTGGTGCGGCCTACTACCTCAAGGTGCTGAAGGACTACAAACCGCACCTCGTGTTCAGCGTCCACGACTGCCTGAACCGCGGCTATTTCCAGCTGGCGCGGGAGACGCTCGGGGCGGACAAGGTGCGCTGCGCGACGTATTGCGGCGAGTTTTCCGGCGGCTGGGGCTATTCGCGCAACTGGATCGAGCCGACGGTGGACCTCTATTTTTCGCGCACGCCCACGGCGGCCGACTACGCGGTCAAGTGCGGGATCCCCCCGGAACGGTCCAAGGTGCGCGGCTACCTGATGCTGCCCCGCTCGCACCTCGAGGTGCTCGGCCCGGTCGAACGCCGCGTGTTCCAGACCAAGCGCCTCGGGCTCGATCCGGAAAAATTCACGGTGTTTCTCGCGACGGGCGGGAATGGCGCGAACAACCACTTCGACCTGCTGCCCGCGCTGGTGAAACACGCGGACCGCGTGCAGGCCATCGTGATCTGCGGGAAGAACAAGGAGACCTACAACGACCTCGTTCACTGGCGCGCGCTCCACCCGGAATTCGACTGCCACATCGAGGGCTACTCGGAGATCGTGCATCTTTACATGCAGGCCAGCGAGGCGATCGTCACGCGCGGCGGCACGACGACCTGCGCGAAGGCGCTGCACTTCCAGTGCCCGATCATCTTCAACGCGTTTGGCGGCATCATGCCGCAGGAGGAGCTTACCTGGAAATTTTTCCGCAACGGGGCCGCCTCCGAAAAGATCGAGGAGGCCGCCGACTTCGCCCGGTTGATCGACCGCTGGATGGCGGACCGGACGACCTACGACCGTGTGCGGGAAAACTTCCTGAAGCTCCGTTACGAGGAGGACCCGACGATCCTGATCGAGGAGCTGGTCGGGCTCGCCAACGAGGTCGCGGGTGCGAAGCTCAAACGCCGGGCGTTTCCGCCGGCGAACGGCAATGGCAACGGGCACAAGCCCGCGACCGCGCCGTGAGCCGCCGGACCGCCCGCGCGAATCCGGATGCAATCCGCTTGGCCGCGATGCGGCGGGCACTCTAGCTTTCCCCTACTTTGCCGACCGAAGCGCCCGTCATCGCCTACCTTTTCACGACGTTCCCGAAATCCACGGAGACGTTTCTCCAGCGCGAGATCATCGCGATGCGGGCGCACGGGGTGAACCTCCGGCTGTATTCGCTGTGGGGCGGGGGCGGCTCGTTTCGCGGCCTGCCGGTCAAGAAATTCAGCATGTGGCGGCTGCTGACCCTCGTCTGGATGATCCCCTACGAGTCGTGCCGGCGGCCGGAGGTCCTGAAGCAGGTGGTGCACGGGTTGTTCACGCGCCGCGCTCCGTCGTGGATGAATTTCTGGGAGAACATGCTCGGGGCCGGGTTTGCCTGCCTGTTTGCCGGTGAGTTTCGGAAGCTGCGTCCGGCGCTCGTCCACGCCGCATGGGGCGGGGCGCCGGCGACGGGTGCGTGGCTGCTGTGGCGGCTCGACGGCCACCGGTTCAGCGCCGCGGCGCACGCCTACGACATCTACGAACATGGCGGCGACTGGTGGCTGAAGGACAAGCTGGAGCACGCGGCGTTTGTCCATACGTCCACGGAAATGGGCCGGCGGGCGCTGATCGCGCGCGGCCTCGCGCCGGAAAAGGTGTTTTGCATCCGTCGCGGCCTCGACCGGCTGCCGGTCTTCAAGCGGCTGCGGTCCTCCCGCCGCCCGCTGCATCTGGTGTGCGTCGCGCGCCTGGTGGAGAAGAAGGGGCTCGACCACCAGCTGCGCATCTACGCGGCGCTGCGGGCGGGCGGCGTGGATTTCGAGGCCCGGATCGTGGGCGAGGGGCCGCTGTTGCCGGAACTGGAAAAGCTCGCGGGCCATCTCGGGGTCGCCGCCCAGGTCACCTTCACCGGCCACCTGCCGCACCACGAAGTCTGGAATCAATTGGAGTGGGCGGACGTGCTGCTGCATACGGGGGTGATCGCCCCGAGCGGCGACCGCGACGGGCTGCCGAATGTAATCCCGGAGGCGCTGTCGGTCGGAGTGCTGGTGGTCACGTCGCCCGCGGCGGCGACCACCGAGGCGGTCACGCATGGCGTGACCGGCCTGGTGGCCGACGTCGAGACGGCGGACGTCTGGGTGGAGGGACTGCGGCGGCTGTCGACCGACGATGCCTTTGCCGAAAAGCTCCGCGCGGCGGGCCGGGCCTGGGTGGAGGAGAACTTCAACGCGCACCGGAATGCGGAGCGGGTGCTCGCGCAGTTCAAGCGGGCGATCGGGCCATGATCTTTTTCGACGTGACCAAGGCGGGGGGGGCCGGGCACCGCTCGGGGCTGATGCGCGTGAGCGCGCGGCTGGCCGACGGGTTGCGGGACGTCGCGACGGAGGTGCGCTGGGGCGCGTGGGACCGCGCGAAGGCGGGGCCCGACGACTGGTTTTTGACGGGCGAGCTGTTTTCGGAGGAGGAGCGCCCCGGGTTCACGGAATTCCTGGCGCGGCCGCCGTGCCAGCTGGCGGCGATCTTTCACGATGCGATCCCGCTGAAGCATCCGCACATCACCTGGCCGCAAAGCGTGGCGCGGCATCCCGGCTACCTGAAGCTGCTCGCGCGTTTCGACCGGGTGTGGGCGGTGTCGGAGGCGAGCCGTGACGAGTTGGTC
>JAPLTR010000887.1 GCA_026398065.1 Verrucomicrobiota bacterium
AGGGGCCCTACATCGCGCGCAACTATTTCGGCGGCAATCCCGGCCTCAAGGCCTCGGAGTCCAAGGGCAAGACCGGGGGCATCGTGCTCGACGTGCCGAAGGTCAAGGGCCTGAGCGTCACCGCCGACTACTGGCAGATCCGCCGCGTCAATCTTCTCGGCCAGCGCAGCACCGCGCAGGTTTACTCCAGCGATCTCGCGCTGCTGCAGGCGTACACCAAAAGCCAGCTCGCCGCCGGCAAGGCCATCGGTGCCATCGACCTCGGCAGCGGCACAGCCAGCTACAAGGGCGACCCCGACGTGGTCCGGCTCGCCCCCACGGCGCAGGACATCGCGACCTTCGCCGCCTACAATGCCGCCAACCCCGGCAACCCGCAGGCCGTCGCCGGGCGGATCTTTTCCAACAGCACGCCCTTCGTGAATCTTGCGAGCAGCTACGACGAGGGCGTCGATCTCGGGCTGAACTACGCGGTGCCGAAGACCCCGGTCGGCAGCTTCCTGCTGTCCTCCGACTGGTCCTACCTCACCGCCTCGCGCAGCGTTTCGCAGCCGACGAATCTCCCTTCGATCGAGACCAACAACGTCAATGTCAACGGCGCCTCCCGCTGGCGCGGCATGAGCACGCTGGCGTGGCGGAACGGCCCCTGGTCGGGCTCGTTCGGCGCGTACTACGTGGGCTCTTCACAGGACTCGGGCGCGACCACCACGCAGGCGCTCTACGAGTCGCTCGGCCGGCCGTCGTACATCGCGAAGCACTTCACCGAGGGGCGCTACGTGTACCGTTACGTCATGCATGACTCGGTCACGTTCAACGCCGGTGTCGGCTATCGCTTCGGTGCGGATGCCAGCCCGTGGCTGCGCCAGACGCGCGTGCGCCTCGGCGTGATCAACCTCGCGGACAAGGCCCCGCCGCTGGCCTCGGGCCAGTTCGGCTACAGCGCCTCCATCGCCGGCTCGCTCGTCGTCGGACGCGCGTGGACGCTGGAGCTGACGAAGGCGTTCTGAGTGCGGCGGGATTGGCTTGGACAGAGTTTGTCCGCCGGCCAATCCTCGCGGTGCATGAATCCTCTCCGCGTCGTCGTCTGGGGCGAAAACATCCACGAGCAGCAGGACGCGGCGGTCGCGGCGATCTATCCGCAGGGGATGCACTCGGCGATCGCCGAGGGCATCCGGGAGTTTCTGCCGGGAGCGGTCGTGACGACCGCGACCCTGCAGGAACCGGAGCACGGGCTGTCGGTCGCGCGGCTGGCGGAGACGGATGTGCTCACCTGGTGGGGGCACCGCGGGCACGCGCAGGTGAGCGACGAGGTCGTGGACCGCGTGCAGCGGCGCGTGCTCGAGGGGATGGGACTGATCGTGCTGCACTCCGGGCACTACTCGAAGATTTTCAAACGGCTGCTGGGCACGACGTGCTCGCTGACCTGGCGCGTGGCGGGCGAGCGCGAGCGGCTCTGGGTGTGCAACCCCGGGCACCCGATCGCGCGGGGCTTCGACCGGTATTTCGAGCTGCCGCACGAGGAGATGTACGGCGAGCCGTTCGCGGTGCCGGCGCCGGAGGAACAGGTTTTCATCTCGTGGTTCGAGGGCGGGGAGGTGTTTCGCAGCGGCTGCTGTTGGCGGCGGGGCAACGGCAAGATTTTCTATTTCCGCCCCGGCCACGAAACGTTTCCGACCTACCACGACCAAAACGTCCGCCGCGTCATTGCCAACGCCGCCGAGTGGGCGCGCCCGCAGGGCACGTGGGTTGACTCGGTGGTGAACGCGAAGCTCGCGCCGGAGAAAATCGCCGGCGCGTCGGCCTGAGCCGTAGGGGCGGATCGCCGGGGCTGGTTTTTCGGCCTGGTTTGGGTTTTAGTTCACCCGATGGAGCCCCTCCAAATCTTCGAACTGCTCAGCTACGTCGTGACCATCATCGGTCTGCCGGTGGCGATCGTGATCTTTGTGATCGAGCAGCGGAAGGAGCGGCAGAACGAGGAGGAGGAGATCTTCCAACGGCTGTCGGACGAGTACCGCGAGTTCCTGAAGCTCGTGCTGGAGAATGCGGACCTGCAGCTCCTGCGGCGCGAGGGCGCGCGAAAGGAACTCACCGAGGAACAGAAGGAGCGCCGCGACGCGATCTTTGGCATCTTGGTCTCGTTGTTCGAGCGCGCCTTCCTGCTCGTCTACGAGGAGAAGATGGACAAGCAGACCCGCCGCATGTGGCAGTCGTGGGAGGACTACATGCGCGAGTGGGTCCGCCGCGCGGATTTTCGCGACGCGCTGCCGACGCTCCTCGAGGGCGAGGACGAGGAGTTCATGCTCCACATCAACTCCCTCCTCAATGAGGACGAGCAGGTGCCGTGACCGAATTCGGTGAGGCGGTCCGCCGGCTCACACGTGGGAAAACTCCTCGTCCGGGACGGCCGGCTGCAGGGCGATCTCCGCCGTGGGCAGCGGCAGTTCCAGGACGGTCGCATGGGCCACCGTGTAAAATTCCGAGTCCCGGATCCAGTCGTCCGGACATTCGAAGGTCCGCTTGACGACGGCCGGGTTGCCCGCGACGAACGACCGCGGCGGCACGTCCTTGGTCACGACGCTGCACGCCGCGACGACGGAGTGCATGCCGATGGTCACGCCCGGCATGATGTTCGCCCTCCGGCCGATGAGGACGTTGCGACCGACGATGATCGGGGCCGTCTTGATCGGCTCGCCCGGAGCGACCTGATGATATCCCGTGGTCACCAGTTGCGACTGGGCTCCGATCCGCGTGTGGTCTCCGATGGTAATCGTCGACCCATTGTCCGCGATGAAGAGGACGCCCTGATTGATGCTGACGTGATGGCCGACGACGATGGCGCTCCGGTGGTTGGCGTAGAAGACGGTCTGGACGTTGGACGACCAGACCTTGGATCTTTCGCCGAAGCTCAGGGAACTGCCCCGCATGATCTCCAGCAGGGGCATCTGCGCGATGATCTCGGGGGCCCGGTGGATGCCGTGCCGGGCGAAGAAGATGCGGGCGTGCCAGTTCCTGGCCCGGTCCCGGAGCCGGCGCAGGTATTTCCGCCATGGAGGCAGCTCGGTCGAGGCGGGGAGGAGGAGGCCATTCTCCCGACGAGGATCACCCTTTTCGTTCATGGTCGGATTCGAGGCCGGGTGTGGTGATGAGACGATGTCGCGCGGAGGCGCGGCCCGCGCTACAGTCCCACCAATCCTGCTCACTGGCTGCTCATCGGTTGGCGAATCCTGCGCAGAAATTGAACCATCCCGGACCGCTCTTAACGGCCCATGCCCTTTGTCAGTTGCGGCGCGCGGTCGAACGATTTTAGTGGGCGGCGTGCCTGCCCAACCTGTCTTCGATCTCCGGCTCGATCCCGTGCGCAACGTCATGCGCACGCGGTACGCCGGGCACTTCACCGCGGCCGCGATGCGGGCGGCGGCCGGTCAGATCGCGACGGCGCTGCCCACCCTGAAGCCCGGCTTCAGCGCGCTGACCGATTTCAGCGGGGTCGATGCGATGGACCTCGACTGCGTGCCGCACCTCACCCGGATCATGGACCTCTGCCGCGACCACGGGATCGCGACGCTCATCCGCGTGCTGCCCGATCCGAAAAAGGACATCGGGATCAACATCCTCTCCGTCGTCCACTATGGGCGGAAAATCACCAAGGTCACGGTCGACACCGTGGAGGAAGCCGAGCGGGCCTTGAAGAACTAGCCGGCGGGCGTCCGCCGGCTCACCCGCTCAGTAGTGCTTCACGTAGCCGTTGCGGCGCAGGCGTTCGAGCCAGCGCTCGGTGCCGCTGCGCGACATCTGCGTGACGAGGATGCGCTCGATCTGGTCGCGCACTTCGTCGATCGGCTGGATGCCGGCAAACTTGCGGTCCTCGGCGAAGAGGAGGAAGCAGCCCTCGGGCAGCACGACCGGTTGGGAGCATTCGCCCTTTTTGAGCGCGAACGCCGGATCGCTGAACTCCTTCTTGAAGTCCGAGCGCTTGAGCCAGCCCCAGTCGCCGCCCTTGGACTTGCGGGTGTCCTTGCTGTATTCCTTGGCGAGGTCCTCGAAGCTCTGGCCGGCCTTCAGTTTGGCGAGGATGTCGTTGCCGGCGGCCAGCAGGCTGGCGTCGGTGTCGCCCTCGCCGCGGGAGAGCTGGATCAGGCGCAGGTGCACCTCATCCTCGCGGTAGAAGCGGTCTTTGTTCTCGTTGTAGAAGGTCTCGATCTTCACCGGGCTGACCACGCTCTGCGACTTGCGCTGCTGGCCCTGCATGTAGCGATAGATGATCTCGTCCTCCTGCTCCTTGCGGAACTCCCGCAGCGTCGTGCCGCGCGAGCGGAGGTAGGCGAGGAACTTCGAGCGGTCGTTGTCGAACTGGTCGCTCTGCATCCGGGCGATCTCGGTGTCGACGATCGCCTCGGGGATGTGCTTCTTCTCGTCCTTCTTGAATTCCTTGATGATCAGGACGCGGTCAATAAGCTCTTGAATAACACTGTCTTGCAGGGCCTCGACGCGCGCGTCGTAGTCCTGCTGGTTGCGGGCGTCCTTGCCGATACCGGCGAGGAGGGGCGTGATTTCGCGGCTGACGTCGGCGACGGTGATGATCTTGTCCTCGGCGACGGCCACGATCCCGTTGGCGTAGCGCAAGTTAAGGTTGTCTCCGGCGGTGGGGGCGGAGGGTTGGGCGCAAAAACCAGTGGCGGCCAGCGTGGCGAAGAGAGCGGGGGTTAAACTGCGGCGGAGCGTCATGGAGTCGGCAAGTTGTTCAGAAAAGTGATGATTTCACGCAAACGTAGAAGGGGCTTGGGGGCGGTCAACCTCGGAAACCGGGTGCCAACCTGCACCCAATCGTCGCGGCTACCGCTGTTTCGCAGGCATTTCAGCCGGCTCGACTCGGTTTCGACGGAGACGATCCCCTTTTGTTCCGCCCGGATGCGGATTTCGGTCACGAGCAGCAGCGCCTTCACCTCGTCGCCGAACTTCCCGAAGCGGTCCCGCAGGTCCGACTCGATCTGCTTGAGCGCGGGCAACCCGTCGGCGAGGGCGAGCTTGCGGTAGAAATCGATCCTCAGCCGCGTCTCGCCGATGTACGTCGAGGGGATGCGCGCCTGGACCGTGTCCACCTCGACCGCGCCGGCCGCCGTGTGCTCGGCGTCGCGGATCGCCGTGTAGCTGTCGGCATGGCGGCCGCGGTCGGCCCCGCCGGCCTCGCGACCCGCGCTCTCGCCGACGAACACGAAGTCGAGCTTCACGTTGGCGCGGATCGCCGAGGCGGATTTCTCGCCCTTCAACCGCGCGACCGACTGGCGGAGCAACTGGCAGTACAGTTCGAACCCGATGCCGACGATGTGGCCGCTCTGCTCGGCCCCGAGGAGGTTGCCCGCGCCGCGCAGCTCGAGGTCGCGCATCGCGATGCGGAAGCCCGCGCCGAGCTGGTTGTGCTGGCGCATCGCCGTGAGGCGCTGGCGCGCGACCTCCAGCAGCCGCGTGTGCCGGTGAAGGAGGAGATACGCGTAGGCCTGATGCTTGAAACGTCCGACGCGCCCGCGGAGCTGGTAGAGCTGCGAGAGGCCGAAGCGGTCCGCGCCCTCGATGATGATCGTGTTGCAGTTCGGGATATCGAGGCCGCTCTCGATGATCGTCGTGCAGACGAGCATCTGGTAGCGGCCCGCGACGAACTCCGTCATCACCTCCTCCAACTCGCTCGCGTCCATCTGCCCGTGGCCGGTGCCGATGGTGACGCCGGGCAGCAACTCGCGCAGGCGCGCGGCGACGAGCTCGATCGTCTGCACGCGGTTGTGCAGGTAGAACACCTGGCCGCCACGGCGGATTTCGTGATGCACCGCATCGACGACCACCTTTTCCTCGTAGGTCTTGACGATGGTCTGGATCGGGTGGCGGTTGGTCGGCGCCGTTTCGATCACGCTCAGGTCGCGCGCGCCGGTGAGCGCCATGTAGAGCGTGCGCGGGATCGGCGTCGCGCTCATCGAGAGCACGTCGACGGTGGCGCGCATGGCCTTGAAGGCCTCCTTGTGCTTCACGCCGAAACGCTGTTCCTCGTCGATGATCACGAGGCCCAGCTCGTGAAACTTCACGTCCTTCTGCAGCACGCGGTGCGTGCCGATGAGGATGTCCACCTGGCCCGCCGTCACGGCCGTGAGAATCTTGGTCTGTTCTGCCTTGGTGCGGAAACGGCTCACCATCTCGACGGCGATGGGGTAGCCCGCCATGCGCTCGCGAAACGTGTTGAGGTGCTGCTGCGCGAGCACCGTCGTTGGCACGAGCACCGCCACCTGCCGCCCGCCCTGCACGGCCTTGAACGCCGCGCGGATCGCCACCTCGGTCTTGCCAAAGCCGACGTCGCCGCAGAT
>JAPLTR010000669.1 GCA_026398065.1 Verrucomicrobiota bacterium
CGTCTCCGCCCTCACCCGCGTCGGTTCCGGCGACGATGTCCTGATCGCCGGCTTCTCCATCGGCGGCACCGGCAGCAAGCGCGTCCTCATCCGCGCGATCGGCCCGACGCTCGGCCTCTTCGGCGTCAGCGGCACCCTCGCCCGCCCGAAGCTCGACCTCTACCAGAGTGGCGTCACCGCCGCGATCTCCTCCAACACCGACTGGGGCACCTCCGCCAACGCCACCGAGATCCGCACGCTCTCCGAGCAGGTCGGCGCCTTCGCCCTCGCCCTCGAAAGCCGCGACGCCGCCCTCCTCGTCACCCTGCCCCCGGGCAGCTACACCGCCCAGGTCAGCGGTATCGGCACCGCCACTACGAGCACCGGCACCGCCCTCGTCGAGGTCTATGAAGTGCCTTAGTCGCACCGCGGCCCGTCCGGCCGGTGGATCGCCCCCCACGACCCGCTCCGTGTCCCCTCCCCCACACCCGGAATTCCCGCCTTCTCCATGCCCAATCCGTCTTATTTTCTTGCCGCCGTCCTCGCCCTCCTCGCCTCGGTTTGGTCGCCCCTGCTCCGGGCCCAGCTTCCCCCGACGCTCCCCGCCTATCTCTATCCGGCCTCGGTCATCAAGGAATACAGCTATCAGCAGACCGGACCCAACACAGTGGTCGACTATCAGCCGACCCTGACGGTTGTGGCCCAATACTACGGCCCGCCCCCCGCTGACCATCAGGACCACAGCCAACGGGGCCACCACAACCCGCACACTCTATGTCGGTGCCAGCACCACCCCGGCTTCCTTTCGTCTCGTCACCTATGACGCGCTGCAAAGCTGGGATGGAAGCAATATCTCCGTCAACTGGTCGCCGGTCGCCGGCCTGTCCTTCGACACCGTACCCCGCCTCTTCGTTCGACAGTCCAATGGAACCTCGGTTTTCTACGGCGACGTTTCCGCCGGCATCACCTCGACCGTTACCTCCGGGGCCTTTGGCGCGCCGCCCACCGTTGTCTATAACATCCCCACAACCATCGTGGTCCGGGGCATTTCGTCGGTCCCGGGCGAGATCTACGCTGGCACGCTCACCCGCCCGGTTCTCACCAACTTCACTGCCAACGCGCACACCGTGTCCTTGCGGTTTCCCCTGAAGCGCCCCGCCCCTGCGCCCGTCATCGCGACGCCGCCACCCGCGGTCACCGCCGTGGCCGGGACCGGCACCACCTTCTCGCCGGTCGTCGACGGTTCCGGCGTCACCTACGTCTGGCAGAAAGACGGCACCACCATCGCCGGCGCCACCTCGGCCACCCTCACGCTCTCCAGCGTCACGTTCACCGACGCCGGCGCCTACACGGTTACCGTGACCAACTCCGGCGGCTCCGTCACGAGCACGCCTGCCGTGCTCACGGTCGTCGCCCCGGCCGTCGCCCCCACGATCTCCGCCTCCGCCGGGCCCGCCAACGCCACCGTGGTCGCCGGCGCCAAGTCCGTGCTCAGCGTCACCCCCGCCGGCTCCGCCCCGTTCGCCTACCAGTGGCTGCGCAACGGCGTCGCCCTTGCCGGTGCCACGTCGGCCACGCTCACGCTCGACACCACCTTGGTCACCGACGCCGGCGCGTACTCCGTCACCGTCTCCAACTCCGCCGGCTCCGTGACTTCCCCTGCCGCCACCCTCGCTGTCACCCCCATCAGCCGCATCTCCAACCTCTCCGTCCTCACCGCCCTTTCCGCCCCGGGCGAGAATTTCACCCTCGGCTACGTCGTCGGCGGCGCCTCCTCTTCCGCCCCCAAGCCCCTCGTCGTCCGCTCCGTCGGCCCCGCCCTCGGTGCCCTCGGCGTCGCCGGCGTTCTCGACGACCCCAGGCTCGAGCTCTTCACCGGCTCGGGCAAGACCTCGGACAACGACAACTGGGCCGGCACGACCGCCCTCGCATCCGCCTTCGTCGCGGTCGGCGCCTTCCCGTTCGCGTCCCCCTCCTCCAAGGATGCGGCCGCTCTTGCGAATCCCACCACCCGCGACAACTCCGTCAAAATCTCCTCCGCCAACGACGGCGCCGGCCTCGTCCTTGCCGAGATCTACGACGCCACCGCCTCCGACCGCTTCATCGCCACCACCCCGCGCCTCGTCAACGTCTCCGTCCGCAAGGACGTGGGCACCGGCCTCACCCTCGGTTTCACGATCGCCGGCGCCACGCCCAAGACCGTCCTCATCCGCGCCATCGGCCCCACCCTCGCCGACTTCGGCGTCCCCGGCACCGTCGCCGATCCCCAGCTCGTTCTCTTCAACGGCGCCTCCGTCAAAATCGCCGAAAACGACAACTGGGGTGGCACCGCCCCGCTCACCGCCGCCTTCTCCGGCGTCGGCGCCTTCCCCCTGCCGGCCACCTCCAAGGACGCCGCGCTCCTCGCCACCCTCCCGCCCGGCGGCTACACCGCCAAGGTCACCGGTGTGAACAACTCCACCGGCACCGCCCTCGTCGAGGTCTATGAGGTCCCGTAGTCCGCCGCACCGCCTCCTCCGCCCCGGCTCCGTCCCCTTCCTCCCGATGTTCGCTTTCCGCTTCCGCTCCGTCCTCCTTCGCTCGTTTCCCGCCCTCGCTCGTTCGCTTTCCGGCGCCCTGCGCCGGATTTGCCTGCTGGTCGCCGCACCCGTCGCGGTGCTGGACGCCGCGAGCCCCAACGACCTTGGCCTCGCCTTTGGGCACGGCGTCTTTGTGGGCGCTGGCAATGGCGGCCTCTACTCCTCCACCGACGGGTTCACCTGGACGCAACGCCTGCCCAGCCCCGTTCCCGGTTCGGAGTCCACGATCGCCGCCCTCAAGTACCTCAATGGTCGCTTCGTGGCGGTGGGCACCCGCGGATTGATCTGCACCTCGGTCGACGGGATTGTTTGGACCCGGCAGACCGCGCCGGTCGGGGCCTTCGGGCCCAACGCCGGCCCCGCCGCTGGCCGGCCCTACGCGTTGTGGGATGTGGCCTACGGCAACGGCCTGTATGTCGCCGCGGGCCAGCTCGAATTCCTCACCTCCCCGGATGGCGTCACCTGGACCCGCCGCACCTCCCCGGCGATCGTATCGGACATGGTTCATCTCCATTTTGGCGGAGGAAAATTTGTCGCCTCCAGCCTCGCCGGCCGCGTGACCGTGTCGGCCGACGGGATCAACTGGCGAACCGTCTACCTTTCCGAAACCATCGACTTTTTCAAATTGGCCGACGGCGCCGGCGGCTGGGTCGCCCTCACCTTCGGCGGCCAGCTCTGGACGTCCACCGACGCGGAGACCTGGGTCCGGAGCCAGAAGACGCTGCCCGCGATTTCCCCGGGATCGGCCTCGTTCTTCGCGAACGTCGTTTTTGCCGGCACCCGCTACTACCTCCTGGGCACCCGCGGCCTCCTCGCCTCGATCAACGGCACCGACTACTCCGTCGTCAGCAGCAGCGCCATCGACCAGCAGTTCACGACGCTGGCCGCGGGCGGCGGCGTCTTCGTGGCCGGCGGTTACAAGGGCAATGTCTTCAGCCCAAACCCGGAACCCTATCTGAACTCCGCCGACGGCCTGGCCTGGAGCACCACCCCGTTTCCGGTGCTGACCATCCTGGCTCCACCCCGGTCCCAGCTCGTCGATGCGGGCTCGACCGCCGTATTTTCGACGGTCGCGTCCCTGCCGGACGTGACTCCCCGCGCGCCCAAACCGCCTTCGTCGGCACCACCGTCAGGCTGGACGTCACCGCCACCTCGACGTCGCCAATCTCCTATCAGTGGCGCAAGGATGCCGTCGACCTTCCCGGCGCCACCGCCGCGACCTATCCGATTGCCGCCGCCCTCCCGGCCGACGCGGGCTACTACGCTGTCGCGGTCACCGCCGGTGGCGTCACCGTCGTGAGTTCCGCCGCGGCCCTCGCCCTCCTTGCCGCGCCGCCCCCGCCCGTCCCTCCCTCCCTCGCGGCGGCCCCGCGCTCGCTCACCGTCGCCGCCGGGGCCCGGTCCGTCCTCGACGTCGCGGTCACGGGCACCGCGCCCTTCGGCTACCAATGGCTCCGTAACGGCACTGCCATCGCCGGCGCCACGTCGGCCACGCTCACCTTCGACCCCACGTTTGGCGCCGACGCCGCCGCCTATGCAGTCACCGTCACCAACGCCGCCGGCTCCCTGACCTCCGGGATCGCCACCCTCACCGTCACCCCGCTCACTCGCATCTCCAACCTTTCGGTGCTCACCTCGCTCGCGTCCTTCCCCGACGACAATTTCACCCTCGGGTATGTCGTCGGCGGCGCGAGCCCGGCCGCACCCAAGCCCGTCCTGCTTCGCGCCGCCGGCCCCGCGCTCGGGTCGCTCGGTGTCGGCGGCACCCTCGACGATCCCAGGCTCGAGCTCTTCGTCGGCGCCACCAAAACCTCCGAAAACGACAACTGGGGCGGGGACGCGACGCTCACCTCCGCGTTCGGCTCGGTCGGGGCGTTCCCCTTCCCCTCCGTCACCTCCCGGGACGCCGCCGCCATGGCACGCCTCACCGTCCCCGACAACTCCGCCAAAATCACCTCCACCAACGCCGGCTCCGGTCTCGTTCTCGCCGAGATCTACGACGCCACGCCCTCCGACCGTTTCATCCCCGCCACGCCCCGTCTCCTCAACGTCTCCGTCCTCAAGTCCCTCGGCGCCGGCCTCACCGTCGGTTTCACCCTCGCCGGCTCCGCCCCCAAGACCGTCCTCCTCCGCGCCATCGGTCCCACGCTGGGCGGCTTCGGCATCGCCGAGGCCGTCGCCGATCCCCGGCTCGCACTTTTCAACAGCACCTCCCTCAAGCTCGCCGAAAACGACAACTGGGGCGGCACCGCGGAGCTCACCGCCGCCTTCGCCGGCGTCGGCGCCTTTGGTCTGCCCGCCTCCTCGAAGGATGCCGCCCTGCTCGCGACCCTCCCTCCCGGCGGCTACAGCGTCCAGGTCACCGGCCTCAACGGTACGACCGGCACCGTCCTCGTCGAGGTCTACGAGGTTCCGTAGCCCGCCTGCGCGCCGGCGCTTCAGGGCGCCCGCCTCTCCCGGGAGCGCAGACCGTCCCCGCCCGCCGGCCTCCTCCCCGGCCACCCCGGAAATTCACGAAACAAATCGCCCTCGGCGCGCGTCCTTACCACGCTTCCCCGTGGTCTCCCGCGTTCACGCCATGCCGTCTTCCTGCCCCCGCCGTCTCCTCGCGCGTCGTCGCGCCTCGTTCGGCCCGTTCGCCGTCGTTCTGGCGTCGCTTGCCCTCGCTTTCACAGTCGTTCCCGCCTTCGCCCAGGGTGGCGGCGGCAACGGCGGCCAGGGCGGTGGCCAGCTACCGGGCGGCGGCGGCATCGGCACCCTCCCTGGCGGCGGCGGCAACGTCATCACGATCCCGGGCAACATCGGCACCCTTCCCGGCAATATCGGCAACATCATCAGGTCACGGGCTCCGGAGCCGCCACCAACGTCACTTATAACTGGAGCATCAGCGGCGGTCGCATCGTCGGGTCCAACACCACCTCCACGATCAGCTACGTCGCCGACACCGCCGGCACGGTCACCCTGTCCGTGGTCATCGTCGAAAACGGCTCCACCTACACCGCCTCCTCCACCGTCACGGCGATCGTGGGCACCACCGCCGGCGCCATCACCGCTCCGGCCACGGCCGCCACCGCCGTCGGCGCCAACGCCCCCACCATCACCGTCTCCGTCCCCGCCGCCCAGAACGGCGACCGCACCTTCCGCTGGTCGGTCACCGGCGATGCCGTCGTCGTCTCCGGCCAGAACGCCGCCACCGCCACCATCCGCCCCGGCACCGCCGGCCTCAAGGAGGTCACCTGCGACGTCACGCTCCAACGTCTCGCCACCGTGTCCCTCCGCTCCTACCTCGTCGTCAACGGCGACGGCCCGCCCGTCACCGTCACCATCAACAACGGCACCGGCGGCGGCACCTACAACGGCAATTCCCGCGTCGACATTTTCGCCGACCCGCCCCCGCCCGGCCAGGTCTTCGACCGCTGGACCGGCACCACCACCGTCTTCGGCGCCAACGCCCCGCTCGCGCCCTTGCTCGCGCACAACCTCATCACCGTTCCCGCGACGCCCGTCACCCTCACCGCCACCTACAAGGCCGCCCCGGCCTGGACGCTCACCACGGTCAACAATTTCAACCCCCAGCCGCAACCCTCCACCAGCACGCTGCCCAGCACGCCCGCCACCACCACGACCGTCTCGACGACGCTCCTCTACTATCTCCCGAGCGACGCCATCGGCCTCGTCTTCCTCGTGCACGACACCGGTTCCAGCGCCGCCGCGTGGTTCGAGACTCCGGAGGGAGCCCTCCTCACCCGCGACCTCGTCGCCGCCGGCTACGGCGTCGCCGCCCTCAACAGCCTCAACCGCACCGCCGGCACCTGGTCGGCCGCCACCACCCTCAACAGCAACCTCGACGCGCTCAATCACGTCGCCGCCCTGAACAAGTTCCTGCGCGACGCCCAGCCCGCCGCGATGAAGCCGATCTTCTTCCTCGGCCTCGCCGAGGGTGCTACTGCGGCCGCCCGCTACGCCGACTTCCTCGCCACCGCCAATCCCGCCCGCAACGTCCGCGGCACCGTCCTCTACTGCGCCGCCGGCCTCCAAACCCTCGCTGTCACCTCGAAGGTCCCCCAGTATTTCGCCCTCGCCGCCAACGACGACGTCCTC
The DNA here is from genome assembly GCA_026398065.1 of Verrucomicrobiota bacterium. Lineage (GTDB taxonomy): Bacteria > Verrucomicrobiota > Verrucomicrobiia > Opitutales > Opitutaceae > GAS368. The sequence goes on from JAPLTR010000669.1 coordinate 6,660, forward strand.
GGCACCGCCGGCCTCGCGGCCGCCCGCTCCAACGCCCAGCTCCTCGCCGGTCGCGGCCTCGCCTCCGGCTCCGTCACCAACGCCGTTTCGCCGGTGCACCCGGGTCGGTTCCGCACCCTCGGTGTCAGCTCCCCCGCCTTCACCACCGTCGATGCCACCGCCATCTGGACCGCGGTGAAGACCGCCGGCTTCCTGGACGCCAACAATTACCTCAAGGCTACACCGACCACTGCCGCCCTCACCGCCGCGCTCCCCGAAGCGCACCGCACCCGCACCGCCGATGTCGCCGCCGAACTCGCCGCCGCCTCCGCTGCGCCGGGGCTCTTCAGCGAAGCCACCCCGCGCGTCCTCGCCTTCCTCAACGCCCGGGTCGCCGGCACGCCCGCTCCCGCCCCCGGCCGCATCGTCAATCTCTCGACACGCTCCAAGATCGCCTATGTCGAGGACAGCTTTTCCGTCGGCTTCAGTCTCGCCGGCCCCGACCGCGCCACCGTCCTCGTCCGCGGCGTCGGCCCCGGCCTCGCCCGCTTCGGCGTGACGGGTGCGCTCGCCGCCCCGCGCCTCGAGGTGTACGACAGCGCCGGCCGGCTCGTCGCGGCCAACGAACGCTGGGACCTCGCCGGCGGCGCCGCCACGCCCGCCCAGCTCGCCACCGCCACCACCACCGTCGGGGCCTTTGCCCTCAACGCCGGCAGCCTCGACACCGCCGTCCTCCTCACCAATCTCCCCGCCGGCCCCTACACCGCCACGATCAAAGGCGTCAACGGCGCCATCGGCGATGTCCTCGCCGAGGTCTACGACGTCACCCGGAACAACACCCGCCTCGCCAATCTCTCGACCCTCGGCAAGATCGCCACCAACGGCGACCTGCTCATCCCCGGCATCGTCGTGCAGGGCACCAGCCCCCGCACCCTGATCGTCCGCGCCATCGGCCCCGGTCTGTCGGCGTTCGGCCTGCCCGCCAACGCCGTCCTGACCGACCCGACCCTCTCCGTGCACAACGCCGCCGGCGCCACCCTCGACAGCAACAACAACTGGACGCTCGACGACCCCGCCACCCTCTCCGCGGCGTTTCTCGCCGCGGGCGCGTTTCCGCTGAAGACCGCCAACGCCGCCGACGCCGCGCTCGTCACCTCCGTCAACCCCGGCAACTACACCCTGCAGGCCGGCTCCTCGCCCACCGCCGGCCTCCTGCCCGGTGGCGCCAACCAGATCGGCTCCGTCCTGGTCGAAGTGTACGAGGTTCCCTGATACACCGGCGCGGTCATCGCGCGCAGTAGCCCGGCTTCCTCCCGCCGGGCCGCCGCGGTAATTGCTCGAAATCCCCGGGCGGGCGCGCGAGCGTCGCTGCCGTCACCCTGCTCGGTTCGGCCCCGCCCGATGAAACGTACCCTCGCCCCTCTCCCGGACCGGCGTCGCCGCCGGACCACCGCGCTGTTCTTCGCCGCCGTCCTCTCGCTCGCGGTGTCGCCGTGCCTCCGGCCCGCCCCCGCCCCGGATGTCGTCCGCGTCCGGTTTCAGGAGGTTGACACACTGTTTGCCAACCCCGGCCAGGGCTGGATGACCTCCCAGCGCACCCCGCGCAACGAGCCGCGCTTTCCCTGCTCCGTTGTCTATATCCGGTTTAACTGGGCCGACATCGAGCCCGAGCCGGGCGTCTATCAGTGGAAGCTCATCGACGATGTCATCGCCGCCTGGCGCCCCCGCGGTGCCGCCGTGGCGATGCGCGTCATGACCGCCAACGCCCACAGCGGCGGCTACTACGCTTCGCCGAAATGGCTCTTCGACGCCGGCTGCAAGGGCTTCGAATATCTCGTGGGCGGCGACGATCCCACCAGCGGCGGCAAACGCATCCCCCGGATCGAGCCCGACTACGCCGACCCGGTTTATCTGGAGAAACACGGGGCGTTTCTCCGTGCCCTCGGCGCGCGTTACGACGGCCACCCCGCCGTCGAGTTTCTCGACCTCGGCTCCTACGGCATCTGGGGCGAGTGGCACACCAAGCACCCCGTTTCCGTCGCCGTCCGCCGGCAGATCGTGGACGCCTATCTGGCGGCCTTCCGGCGGACCCCGCTGGTCTTCATGTCCGACGATGCCGAGGTGTTGCCTTACGCGCTGGCCCACGGCACCGGCTTCCGTCGCGACGGCGTCGGCTCGCCGTGGCACGAGCAGAATTGGATTGGCTCCAAGAAATACGCCGGCGTCGCCGGCATGGCCGAGGTCTGGCAGCGCAGCCCCGTCGTCTTCGACTGGTATGGGGACTACGCTTATCTTCAGTCGCGCCAGTGGTCGTTCGACGCCGCCGTGGCCTTCATGCTGAACCACCACGTCAGCCTCATCAACGACAACATCGGTCGCGTCCCGCCCGAGGCCATGCCCCAGCTTGAGAAACTCGCCCGGCTCGCCGGCGCCCGCTTCGCCCTGCGCGAACTCTCCCACCCGCCCTCCGTCCGGCGCGGTGAGCCGTTCGACCTCGCCCTGACCTGGGCCAATGTCGGCGTCGCCCGGCTCCATCGTCCCTACCTCGTGCGCTTCGTCCTCCTCGATTCCGGCGGACGGCCCGTTTTCTCCGCCGACAGCTCCGACGATCCCCGCACCTGGCTGCCCGGCGAACACGCGCACACCGATTCTCTCCGCGTTCCCGCTTCGCTGTCCCCCGGCGATTACACCCTCGCCGTGACGGTCGTCGTGACCGATGGCCAGGTCCGGCCCTTCCGGCTCGCGATCGACGCCCCGGAGAAGGACGGTCGCTACGAACTCAGCCACCTCCGGGTGGAATGAGCTGCCCGTCGTTCGCGCTTGCCGAACGCGCCGGCCTCGTTCTAGCTGCCTCTGTTTCCCGTTAGTGTAGTTACCTTACCCTGACTTCAGCCTGCCGTACAGCGGCTGCATTCAACCCAACCGTCAACCCCACCCATCCTCCCATGAAGATCCAAAAAACACTCCTCGCTCTCGTCATCGGTTCTGCTCTCGCCGTCGGCGCCGCCTTTGCGGCCGACGCCAAGAAGGACGCCGCTCCCGCCAAGGTCGCCGCCTGCTGCGCAAAGGCCGCCAAGGACGACAAGGCCTGCGGTCACCCGTGCTGCGTCGCGGCCGCCAAGGAAAGCAAGAACTGCGAAAAATGCGGTGGCGCCGGCGCCGTCGAGACCAAGAAAGAGGCCAAGAAATAACCGGCCTTTCGCCTGATTTTACGAACCGCGCGCCCTCCGGGTGCGCGGTTTTTTTGTAGCCGCGTCGCTCCCTCCTTCTTTGCCTACGCCCGTGAGTCCCCTCGTCCCCCCGTCCCGCTCCGCCGTCGGCCTCCTTGCGCTGGCTGTTGCCTTCCTTGTCGCTCTCGTCCGCGTCCCCTCGCCCTTGGCCGCGATGGACCACGGTGGCGGACGCCCCTTCGATCCCCGCGTCTTCGCCGCCACCGAGGCCCCCGGCGGACTCCCGCCCGGCAGCTTCGTCCCCGATTTCCGGCTGACCGACCACACCGGGACCACCCGCGAGCTCTACTACGAGTCCACCACCAAGGCCATCGTCCTCGTCTTCACCGGCACCGGCCATCCCCGCGCCCTTCAGACCGCCTCCGCCCTCCGCGCCCTCCGCACCCGGTTCAACGCCGCCACCCTCACGCTCTGGCAGATCGACTCCAACCTCGCCGCCGACCGCGCCGCCGTCGCCGCCGAACAGACGCTCTTCAACAACGACACGCCCGTCCTCATGGACGACGCGCAGATCGTCGCCGCCGAATACGGCGCCACCAGCCAGCTCGAGGCCTTCGTCATCAATCCCGCCAACTGGACCCTTTCCTACCGCGGACCCCTCGACAATGCCGACCCGGCCACGCTCGCCGCCCCCACGCAGAATTTCGTCGCCGATGCCGTCGCCGCCCTCGTGGCCGGCACCGCCTCCCCTGCCGGCACGCGCGTTTCCCTCCCGGCCGCCGCCCGGCCGCTCGATCTCCCCGCCGCCACGGTGCCCGACTACGCCACCGAGGTCGCCCCCATCGTCCTCCGCCGCTGCGTCTCCTGCCACTCGCCGGGCAACATCGCGCCGCACGTGTACGGAAAATTCTCCGACCTCGCCGACCGGGGCCCCGCCATCCGCCAGGACATGCTCCTCAAAAAGATGTCCCCGTGGCATGCCGACCCCCGCTACGGCGCCTGGGCCAACAACGCCGCCCTCACCCCTGCCGAGGCCGCCACCCTCTCCGCCTGGGCCCGCGCCGGCGCGCCCCGCGGCGCCGCGCTCGTCGATCCGCTTGCCTTCGCCCCCGCACCCGCCGGTGGCGACTGGCCCCTCGGCCAGCCCGACCTGATCCTTTCCCTTCCCCGGAAATCCCTCCCCTCCACCGGCACGCTCTCGTACGACTACCCCGAGCTGACGATCCCGAACACGGAGGACAAATGGCTCCGCGCCGTGTACGTGAAGCCCGGCAACCGCCGGGTCGTCCACCATGCCCTCGTGCTCGAGGGCTCCCAAATCGAGTTGATTCTCCAGGCCATCACCACCGGCTCTCTGCCCGGCCTCAACGGCTTTTTCGCCGGCTACGTGCCCGGCCTCGAGCAAACCTGGTTTCCCGATGGCTCCGGCAAGCTCCTGAAGAAGGGCTCCAAGATCACCGTGCAGATGCACTACACGACCTCCGGTCAGCCCGAGACCGACGACACCCAACTCGGCTTCTATTTCACCGCCACCGCGCCCGCCCGCGAGCTCCTCACCAAGTCCGCCAACAACGTCAATCTCTCCATCCCGCCCGGCGCGAAGGACTACGCGCGCGAGGCCACGTTCGTGCCCTCCACCACGAAGGACGTCATGCTCTACGAGCTGAATCCCCACATGCACTACCGCGGCAAACGCGTGCGCTTCGACGCCCTCTACCCCGACGGCACCACCGAGACGCTCCTCAACGTCCCGCAGTACGACTTCAACTGGCAGTCCCAGTACCGCCTCGCGCAGCCCAAGCGCCTCCCCGCCGGCACCGCCATCCGCGTGAGCGGCGCCTTCGACAACTCCGCGCAGAATCCCTTCAACCCCAACCCCCGCGCCACCGTCACCTTCGGCGAGCAGACCAGCGACGAAATGTACATCGGCTATATCAACTACGCCGAGCTCCCCGACAAGGTCGCCAC
>JAPLTR010000512.1 GCA_026398065.1 Verrucomicrobiota bacterium
TCGAATCGGGACCGCCTTGAGCGGGTCGCACATTCGCTTTCTGTGGTGCTACTTCCACTGCTTTTACTGCTCAGTCCCAGATTCTTTTGGCTTGTTCGACGGGACCGCGAGACTGAGCGCGTTTCGCCTGCTCGCGGTGGCCAGTGAGGGCGCGCGCTGAATGGGACTTAGGATCGCGAGCGCGATAAGTTCCCGATTTGGCTTTGCGTCGCTCGGGACGTGATTGCGCCCCAGTTCCTGTCATTAGCGGCACGGCGCAAGCCGTCCGGTCGATGTGGAGTCCAACGCGAGAAGAACCGGGCGGCTTGCGCCGCTCCGCGGGCGCACGACGCACTTTGCGCGGGCTGGTTGTTGGGTTAGAAGGTGATTGTTGGAAATCGACGGAGTCGGTTTCGGGGAAGGTTCGTTTGGGGAGGCCCAAGGATGGCGGCTCGTGCGGTGGGGAAGACGAAATTGACGCCCGAGATTCGCCAGCGATTGGCGGAAGTGGCGGCCGAAGCTCGGCTGTTGGTTTATGGGCCGGATGGGTGTCCCGAATGGGGGACCAAGTTTGTTGAGATTGAGGCGGATGCTCGCGAGGTCGGGCACGAGTTCATGCGGCTGCTGATGGCCCAGGCCAATACGCAGCAGGCTCAGAAGATGCCCGACAAGGCGTTGCAGACTGACGCGGGCGAGGCGGCGATTCCGATCGGCTCGGAAGATCGCACGCTGGAAACCGAGGCCGGTGGCGTCTCGTGGAAAGAACCCAAGACTTACCTTCCTCAATCTCGGAAGGCTTTTTTCCCCTCAGTCCCAGGCACTCGGGCTGAGCGTTGACGAAGACCTGTCGCCGGCGGTGATGCGAAAAGTCGTGCATCTCGGGACGAAGCTGGGGTCGTTCGCGTCGGCGGCGGACAGCGCGGCCGAGACATTGGAAATCACGCTGACGACCAAGCGTGTTGAACGGCTGACGGAGCGGATCGGTCACGAGCGAGTCGTTCAGCGTGAGTTGTCGATCGCCGAATGGGAGTCGTTGCCGCTGGTCGAGAAACTGGCCGCCCCGACAGGGATCAAAGCACCGGAGGTGGCGTGTGTCAGTTGCGACGGCGGGCGGATGCAGCGTTGCGATCTACCTGCCGACGCGAAGTCTCACTGGTGCGAAACGAAGATCGGCGTGCTGCTGGAAATCGAACCGAATCCACACGACGCCGACCCATGCCCGCAGGTGCCGGACAAGTTCTTGGACTTGGTCTGCATGGAGCAGATGACTCGCGAAATCAAAGGGGCCGTGCCGAAGGGGCAGACGTTCGAGTCCTCGAAGAAGTCCGTTCCCGCGCTGACCGCAGACACCCCGCACGACACCCCGCGCGAGTCTGTTGCGACCTCCGGCAAAGAGCCCGCCGAGCGTGAGCCGATTGTTGCCGAGCCGCCGGTCGTGGCGAGTCGCGACGTGATCGCCTCACTGGCCGACAGCACGGCCTTCGGCAAACAGTTGGCCGCGCACACTTGGTCGCTGGGCTTCGCGGCCGCGCAGTTGAAGTCGTTCATTGCGGACGGGAGTTCGACGAATTGGGGGATCTGGCAACGCCACTTCAAACACTTGGAGTTCGTGCCGATCTTGGACTTCATTCACGCGCTGACGTACGTGTTTTCGGCGTCGATGGCGGGCCGCACGCGCGAGGCGGGTGGACCGATCTACCTCCGTTGGATCACCTGGATTTGGCAAGGCGAGGTGACTCGCGTGATCGCGGAAGTGGCGGCGCGTCTGGCCGAACTGGGCGCGGTGCCGGAAGACGCCACCGAGACTGACCCTCGGAAAATCGTGGCCGACACGCTGACTTATCTGACAAACCAACAGTCGCGAATGAACTACCCGACGTACCGCCGCATGGGCCTGCCGATCACTTCGAGCCACATCGAGTCGACGGTCAAACAAATCAGCCGCCGCGTCAAAGGGAGCGAAAAGTTCTGGACGGCCAGTGGCGGCGAAGCGCTGCTGCAACTGCGAGCGGATCAACTCTGCGACACCGCACCGCTGGCCACGTTCTGGCTCAACCGCCCGCACCATTCCACCGGCACCCGCAACTACAACCAACCCGCCAAAACGCCCGCCTGACCAAATTCACAAAGTGCGTCGTGCGCCCGAAACGCCGGGCTACCGTCAGACGGTCGCTACGCGACGAATGTCTGCAATTCTCGATTCAAAGTCCTTAACGGCGTTGCCGAACGGGTCGAGAACCCAATCCCATTCCCTACAGCAGCAGGCTGCTGAAGCCAAAGCGGCAGCAGGCCGCCGCAGCCCAAGGGCTACCGACGGTTCAGGGCGGTGACGACGATCGCCAGCACATACGCGGCGAGCGACCAGAGG
>JAPLTR010000994.1 GCA_026398065.1 Verrucomicrobiota bacterium
CGACGGCGGCGCCGAGTTTGCGTTTGAGGAGGGCGGTGGGAGCGGCGAACGACTTCATCGAATCCCACCACATGAACGCCCCCGGGCCTCCGCGCAAGCCAGCCGGTGGTTCACCGTCGGCCCCGATTTTGCAGGCACTGCCCCGGTCACCGCGGCGGAGCCGCGCCGCTCACTCCGGCTTCGGGGCCGCCGTCGCGCCCGCCAGCGGCTTCGCGAACACCCCGAAATTATTCCCGTTCGAGCGCTGCTTGCGCGCCCCGCCGGACTTCCCGGCGTTGTCGCTCGACCCGAGTCCGACGCCGCTGGGCCGGTTGAGCACCACGGCCTTTCCGGCCTCCAGCTTCACCATCGCCGTCGAGCCGCCGCCGTCGAGATTCAGGCCGTGATATGCGCCGAACCGCCGCAACCAGTCCGCCACGTCGCCCAGCGTGGCGCCCGCGCTGTAGCTCGCCTGCCGCCCGTCGATCGTGAGCATCAGGAGATAGCGCCCGTCCTTCGACACCCCCACCGCCGTGCGCGGATGCGCCGTCAGGATGAAGTCCCGCGGCACCCACTGCGGCTTCGCCCCGGCGTTCAGCACGATGTCCGATCCCGCCACCGCCGTCCACACGCCCTCCGTCGAGACCGGCTTCTCCGTCGAGACGATCGACGCGCGGTTGTCGCGCGTGATGAGCAGCACCTTGGAACCAGAGTTGTACGCCACCTGCGGCGACACCACCTCGCCCCGCGAGATCGCCAGCCCCGAGAGGTCCTTGTCCCCCGGCGCGCAGCACGGCGCGAAGAAATTCGCGTTGATCGCCACCTGCACCCCGTAGTGCTCCGCAAACTCGCTCGTCGTCTCGCTCGTGGTCTCCAGCGGCCGGTCGCCGTTCGAGGGCGTCGAGAAAAACTCCACGTCCGGGTCGCGCAGGTCCACGCGCACCGCGTTGACCTTCTGCAGCCGCACCTCCTTCGCGTCCGCCTCGCCCGTGGCCCACTCCACGCCCTGAAAGATCGGCGTCCACGCCCCGACCTTGATCTCCGCGCGGCTCCACGGCGCCCCCGTCGCCAACACCGCCAGGATCAGGGCCACACGTGAGATCATCGTCCCCTCACCCCAACCACCCCCGCGCCCCCGCGCAAGTCGATTGCCCTCCGCCCCCCCGCCGTCACCGTGTTTTCACCTGCGCCCGCCCCGCCTTCCGCCCCGCCCGCCGCCCCCCCGTCAAGCCGCTTAACGACATCACCGTCCGGCTGCAAAGTTTCGCTTCACTTCCCGCGGACTCGTGTGCGACTCTTGCCGTTCTCTCCTCCGCTGCCATGACCAAAATCCTCCTCACGACCACCTCGTTCCAAGACACCCCGGGCGAGCATCACAAGCTCCTCGCCGACACCGGCTGGGAAATCATCCGCGCCCGCGGCCCCCTCAACGAGGCCGACACCCTCGCCCTCGTCGGCGACATCGACGGCTACATCTGCGGCGACGACATGATCACCAAGGCCGTCCTCGAGAAGGCCCTCCCCAAGCTCAAAGTCATCAGCAAATACGGCATCGGCGTCGACAAGATCGACGTCAAGTCCTGCACCGCCTTCGGCATCCCGCTCCTCTTCACCCCGGGCGTCAACCACACCACCGTCGCCGAGCACTGCTTCCTCCTCCTCCTCTCCCTCGAGAAAAACCTCCTCTTCCACACCGACTCCACCCGCGCCAACACCTGGAAGCGCAAGACCGGCCACGAGCTCCTCGAGAAGACCATCGGCATCATCGGCCTCGGCCGCATCGGCAAGGAAGTCGCCATCCGCGCCCGCGCCTTCGGCATGAACGTCATCGCCCACGACATCTACTGGGACGAGAAGTTCGCCACGGCCAACAACGTGAAGCGCGCCGCCAACCTCGACGAGATCTACGCCGCCTCCGACTACATCTCGCTCCACACCAATCTCACGCCCGAGACGCGCGACATGATCAGCGCGAAGTCCTTCCCGAAGATGAAAAAGGGCGTCCTCATCATCAACTGCGCCCGCGGCGAGGTCGTCCACACCGCCGACATGGTGGAGGCCCTCAAGTCCGGCCAGGTCGGCGGCTACGGCACCGACGTCCTCGACGAGGAGCCGCCGTCCCCCAACCACCCGCTCCTCAAGCTGCCCAACGTCGTCTGCACGCCGCACGTCGCCTCCCGCACCTACGAGAGCGTCGTCCGCCAGGCCACCGCCGCGGTGAAGAACCTCATCCTCGCGATGCACGGCGAGAAGCCCCTCGCCCAGATCAACCCCGAGGTCCCGGTCAAGAAGGTCGTCTGATTCCCGGTTGATCGATCCTTGTTACACAGAAAGCACAGAGCTCAAACCACCGAGTTCACCGGGCAATTCATCTCCCTTCGAATCTTCTCCGTGATCTCTGTGCCTCCTCCGTGCCCTCTGTGACAAAAAACTAAACATCCCAACATCCTCCCTCTCCCATGTCCGAAATCTTCTACGTCGTTCCTGAAGAACAGCACAACGCCCTCGTCGCCGCCGCCTACAAGAAGCGCGGCTACTCCACCGCCGAGGCCGAGGCCGGCGCGCGCTTCTGCGCCGACGCCACCCGCCACGGCATCCGCACCCACAACGGCCTCAAGGCCCTCCACCTCGACCACCTCTTCGGCTCCGGCTCCCAGGGCTGCGTGCCCAAGGCCAAGATCGAAAAGGTGAAGACCCGTTTCCGCGGCGCCGCCGTCTGGAACGCCAATAAAAAACTCGGCCAGGCCACCGGCTACGCCGCCATCGAGGAGGCCATCAAGCTCGCCGACAAATACGGCGTCGGCATGGTCTCCGTCGACAACGCCTTCCACTACCTCTGGGGTGGCGGCTACGTGATGGACGCCGCCAAGCGCGGCTACATCGCCTACACCAACTGCACCGCGGCCCTCGCCGAGGTCGTGCCCTTCGGTGGCAAGTACCCCACCCTCGGCACCAACCCCCACTCCTGGGGCTTCCCCACCACCGCCGCGATCGGCTACCCGATCGTGATCGACTGGGCCACCTCCGTCGTCGCCATGGGCCGCGTCCAGCAGCTCCTCCGCGAAGGCAAGCAGCTCCCGCCCAACGCCGCCGTCGACGTCAACGGTCAGCCCACCACCGACCCGGCGCAGGCCAAGTACCTCATCCCGTTCGGCGCGCACAAGGGCTACGGCCTCGCCCTCATGAACGAGATCATCGGCGCCTTCATCGGCGGCTCGCTCCCGACGCTCCGCAACCGCTGGGACCAGGTCGGCGACGACAAGGGCACCTGCGCCTTCTTCTTCCAGGTCTGGCACCCCGACGCGATGAACGCCGGCGCCTTCGCCAAAGGCCGCAACCAGTCCGACAACGTCAAGGCCGTCATCGGCGACATCCTCGGCCACGGTAACGAGAATTGCATGCTCCCCGGCCAGCTCGAAGCCGCCGCCGCCGCCCGCAGCGCCAAGAATGGTGGCCTGCTCTTCAGCGAAGCCGAAGTCGCCGCCTTCAACGAAATCGCCGCCGAGACCCGCAAACCCAAGTGGGACCTCGCGACCCTCAAGGTCGCGGAGTAAGCTCCATTGCCCGGAGCAGGGGCCTTTCGTAGGCCGCCCGCTCGCGGGCGCTT
>JAPLTR010000619.1 GCA_026398065.1 Verrucomicrobiota bacterium
GGCTCGGCGTGTCGTTGGGCCGGTGGACGATGTCGGCGAGCGCGCTGACCGGCGGAGGCGGCGTGGGCGTGCCGGTGTGGAGCACCCAGGTGTCCTTGGTCACGCCGCCGTGCTGGAGCGTGACGATCGCGTCGTCGCCGGCCGGATGATAGCGCGTGAGACCGCCGGGCATGACACGGTAGTCGCCGTCCTCCCACGCGACGAAGAGGCGGAGGATGAACGGCGCGGGGCGCAGCGCGCCGTTGACCCACGCGGGGGTGGAGCCGAGGTGGACGCGTTCCTGGCCGCAGAACGCCCACGGGCGGGCGCGGATCTCGGCGGCGGTGGCCGCGCGCTCGGCCGCGGTTTGAAAGGAGCTGAAGCGCGTGGTCGAGAGGCCGGTTTCGCGAAAGGTGGGCTTGATGACCAGCGAGTCGAGGTGCTCGAGGACGTAGTCGCGCGCGTCCTCGTGGCCGCACCACCAGGTGGCGACGCTGGGCAGCGCGAGCTTCTCGCCGAGGACCTCGCGGCACAGCGGGGCGAGAAACGCGAGGAGCGCGGTGGTCTCGAGGGCGCCGCCGCCGAGCTGGTTGGCGAGCGCGACGCGCTGGCCGTGCGCGGCGTGGACGAGGCCGGGGACGCCGAGCAGCGAGTGACCGTGGAGCTCGAGCGGGTCGCAAAACGCGGAATCGACGCGGCGCAGGATCGCATCGACGCGCCGCAGGCCGCCGACCGTGCGGAGGAAGACCTGGCGGTCGCGCGTGGTGAGGTCGGCGCCCTCGACCAGCAGGTACCCGAGGTAGCGCGCGAGGTAGGCGTGTTCGAAGTAGGCCTCGTTGGCCGGGCCGGGCGAGAGGAAGACCACGCGGGGCTCCTCGCCGTAGCGCGCGGGCGAAAGCTGTTCGAGCGAGGTGCGGAAGCCGCGGAAAAATTCGTAGAGGCGTTCGACGGGCGCGCTGTGGAACACCTGCGGCAGCACCTGGCGGGTGAGGATGCGGTTCTGCAGGGTGTAGCCGAGGCCGGACGGGGCGTCGATGCGGTCGCGCAGCACCCACCACTGGCCGTCGGGCGAGCGCGCGAGGTCCACGGCGTAGGTGTGGAGCATGACGTCGCGCGGACGGCCCACGCCGACGCACGGACGGAGAAAGTGGGGGTTTGCCATCACCAGCGAGGCGGGGATGGAGCCGCTGCGGAGCAGTTTTTGCTGACCGTAGATGTCGCGCAGGAGCTCGTTGAGCAGGTGCGCCCGCTGGCGCAGGCCGGCGCTAACGGTGGCCCAGTCGTCGGCGGCCATCAGGAGCGGGACGGCGTCGAGCGGCCAGGGCTGCGCGTCGGAGCGCTCGCCGGCATAGACGTTCATGCTCACGTCCTGCTCGACGATGGCGCGCTGGCAGGCGGCGTGGGCGGCGCGCAGGGTCGCGGGGGCGTTGTGGCCGAGCAGCCGGAAAAACTCCGCCCAATGCGGGCGCACCGAGCCGTCGGCCGCGCGGCACTCGTCGTAACGCCCCGCCGTCGGAATGTAGCCGGGAAAAGGATCGGCGACAGGCGCGGAGGTTGACGGTGTGACGACGGACATCGGGCCGGAGATTCGGGGAGCCGGCCGGGCGGCGCAAGCGCGCCGTGCAGGCTCACCACGCGTCGAGCGGGCGCACAGCCGGTGGGGCCGTGACCGTCGCGGAGCCGGGTTCGGCGACGATGACGAGGCACCCGGCTGCCCCGGCAGCGGTCGTGGTGCGGACCACGAGACGGCGGAGGCCGGGGTTGGGCTCGTCGTGGGCCTGAAGGAGGCGGGCGGTGTCCTCGACGGCGAGGGTCGCGTCGGCGGGCTCGACAATGCGGAGGCGCAGGGTCTCGCCCTTCTGGCGGAGCAGGGCGGCATGCGGTTCGAGGGTGACATCGGCGCGCGTCAGCCATTGCCAGGTGACCGTCGTCGCATGGTCGGACGCGGTCCACTCGTCCTGAAAAACGACCCGCCGGTCGGGGAGGAGCATGGCGCCGCGACGGGCGGTCTTCACGCGGTCGGCATAGACGGCCGACAGGTCGATCTGCGTGTAGGGCGTCGCACCGGTCCCCGCGAAACGGACGATGGGGGCGACGCCGGAGACGAGTTGCGGGGCGCCGTCGAAGCGCGGGATGTTGTGACCGTCCGCACCGATGCGGAATACGGTCCAGCGCGGGCTGTCCTGCGAGAAGCGCCAGAGCCCGGCGTCGATTCCGGAGGTGTAAAGCGTCCCGTAATTCTGCACGCCGGGATCGACGGCCCAGCGGACGCCGTCGGCCTCGAGGATGAAGGAGCCCACATCCATGTGGCCGTGCGAGAGGCCGGGCCGACCGCCCTTTATCGCCAGATAGACGGCGCGGGGATCGCCCCACGCGCTGCGGTGCACCGCCACCGGCACGCTGCCGTCGCCCTTCCAATGGAGGGGCAAGGCGCCCACGGAGAGCTTCGTGAGCGCCGGGTCCCACCAAAGGAGGGCGAGCGGGAGAAAGCGGGAGCGCGCCTCGGTCGCGCCGGAGTCGGGAACGGTGAGCGAGTCGAGTTCCCAGCGCATCGCGGCGGGCTGCTGGAGCCGGCGGGCAAACCAGACGAGGGCGGGTTCGAAACCACGGCGGTCGGACGAATCGGCGTAGTTGAACAGACCGCCGCTCGGCGCGGTCACCTGGGCGAGGTAGTCGGCGGTGACCAAGAAGCCGGGAAACGTATCGAGACCGCAGCGGTCGCCGAGGGCGGTCTCGAGCGCGGAAAGCATGGTGACGTGAAAGCTCATGCCGTACGCCCAATAGCCCGGGCCCTCGGGGTAGACGCCATCGGGAGCGTAGGCTTTGGCGGACGAGTGCAGTTCGGCGACGGCGCGGTCTACCGTGCGTCGTGCGAGGACGGGATCGCGCTCCGCGACCGCGAGCGCGCCGACGACGAGGGCACCGTGGCACACCTGGTTCCAGTTGTTGGTGCCGCGAACCCAGGTGAGCATCTTGGCCGGCGAATCAAAGGACGCGCGCAGGCCTTTTTCGATGAGCGAGGCGGCCAGGGCGTCGCGGTCGGCGGGCGTGAGGGTGTCGAAGAGCCAGTCGTAGCCGACGGCGACCGCAAGGGTGGCCTCGGCGGTGTCGAGGAAGACGGCGGGATTCCAGTCGGGCAACGCCGTGAGCAGCCGGAGCTCGACGAGCGCGCGATCGCGAAAGCGGACGTCGTCCGTAAGGCGGGCCATCGCGGCGAGGAGCAGCACGCGGCCCTGGATCTCCCGCGCCGGCTCCAGCATGCTGCCGCTGAGCGTGCCGCGGTTGCGCTGGCGGATCGTGACCGGAGGCTTGGTGAGAAGCGCCTCGGCGCGCACGCGAATGGCGGCGAAGAGGCGGGCGGAAACGGGATCGGACGTGAGGCGGCCGCGGATTTCCTGCCATTGACTGGCGGTGGCGAAGAGCCGCGGGTGCGCCGGCAGCCGCGCCCACGCCTCGTCCGAGGCCGGATGCGGGCCGGCCGGGGCGGCGGCGAGCGGGCTCAGGAGCGCGGCGGCAAAAGCGAAAAGGCAGGGCAGCAC
>JAPLTR010000903.1 GCA_026398065.1 Verrucomicrobiota bacterium
TAGAAGATGATGCCAAGATCGCCTCGTTCGTCGTTCGCGGCCTGAAACAGGCCGGCTACGCCGCGGACCATGCGCCCGACGGCGAGACCGGCCTCGCGCTGGCCGAGTCCACCGAGTACGACGCCATGATCGTCGACGTGATGCTCCCGCAGCTCGACGGCATCAGCCTGGTCAAGCGCCTCCGCGCCGCCCGCAAGGTCACCCCCGTCCTCTTTCTCAGTGCCAAGAGCTCCGTCGACGACCGCATCCGCGGCCTCCAGGCCGGCGGCGACGACTACCTCACAAAACCGTTCGCCTTCTCCGAACTGCTCGCCCGGGTCCACGCCCTCATCCGCCGCGCTTCCCAATCTCCGGAGGCCACCCGACTGGTCTGCGGCGACGTCACGCTCGATCTCGTCACCCGTGAGGTCACCCGCGCCGGAGAGCCGATCATCCTGCAGCCGCGCGAATTCACCCTGCTTGCCTTCCTCCTCCGTCATGCTGGTCGCCCGGTCAGCAAGACCATGATCCTCGAACACGTCTGGGACTACAGTTTCGATCCCCAGACCAACGTCGTGGACGTAGTCGTCTCGCGCCTCCGCGCCAAGATCGACCCCGATCACACCCGCCTCGAAACCGTCCGCGGTGTCGGTTACGTTTTCCGCCCCCATGCTTGAGCGCCTGCGCCAGTCCCTCGCGCTGCGCCTCGCCGCACAGTACGCCCTGATTTTCGCGCTCAGCAGCGCCGCGCTGTTCGGCATCCTCTATTGGACGCTCGCTGAGGCCCTGAACGCCCGCGAACTCGCCGGCCTCGAACGCCAGGTGCGCGCTCTTGCCACCGCTTTCGGACGAGGCGCGGCGGTCGACGTCGCAGCCCGCGTGAAGAACGACCTTTCGCCCGAGATGAGCGCCTCATTTGTGCGTCTCCTTGCGCCCGACGGCGGCACGGCTTTTCAAAAACTCCCCGACGACTGGGTCGAGAAGCAGATCCAATCTGTCCCGTTCGGGCCGTTCACCGTCAACCAGGAGGTGAGCACCGTCCGCATTCCGCAAAACGCCCTGCGCGACTATTCGATCGCCACGTTTCAATGGGACACCGGCTGGCAGCTCCAAGTCGGCCGACTCCTCGACAGCCGCCCGGTCCTCCTCGCGCCTCTGCGCCGCGCCTTTGCGATTACCGGCGCCGGTGCGCTCCTGCTCTCCTTCGGGGTCGGCATTCTCCTGGCGTGGCGCGCCACGCGCCCGCTGCGCGCCGTCTCCGCGACCGCGCAGCGCATCCTCGAGACCGGCGACCTCACCGCCCGAGTTCCCGGCCCCGGTGGTCGCGGCGAACTCGCCACCCTCGTCGCCCAGCTCAACACCCTCCTGGACAAGAACACTGCCCACGTCCGCGTGCTCCGCGAGACCCTCGACAATCTCGCGCACGATCTGCGCACTCCCCTCACGCGCCTCCGCGGCACCGCCGAACTCGCGATGCAGGACGCCGGCGATCCCGCCGAAGCCCGCGCCGCCCTCGCCGACTGCGTCAACGAGTCCGACCGCGTCCTGCACCTCCTCGAAGTCCTCCTCGACATCTCCGCCGCCGAGGCCGGTGCATTGAAACTCAACCGCGACCACCTCGATGTCCGCACCCTCGTCGAGCGCGCTGCGGACCTCTATCGTGAGGTCGCCGAGGAAAAGGAGATCACCGTTATCGTCGATCAGCCCACGCCTGCCGAATGCCAGGCCGACGCCATCCGCCTCGG
>JAPLTR010000683.1 GCA_026398065.1 Verrucomicrobiota bacterium
GCGGTCGGGGGATATTGCGCGAAGGCGGACACACTGGCGAGCAGCAGACCGGCCGAACCGAGGAGGATCCGACGGAGCCGGGAGCCGGCCGGCCGGGCGGGAAGAGCGGTCTTGCGGGGAGCGGGGGGCACGAGACGGGACACGTGGGTATTCATGTTGAGCGGAGGACTGACGGGGGTGGGGGTGGGACGAAACACCGGCGGGCGCCGGCGGAAGAGATTCGGGCGGGTTCGCGCGCGGCGACCGGCTTCGGGCAGGGAGAGGTGGGGGCCTCCGGGCGGAAACTGCCGGCGCTCAATGCGAGATTTCATGGGCCGAAGGGCCAGGGCCCGGCGGTTTTTACTATAACCCTTCAGGCCGGGAATATTTGAATACGAATGCCGGGTGTGACGGGGCTATAGTAAAGAGATGCGGCGAAAGGAAATGGGGCTTCAGGGGGCCGGGGCCGGAGGCAAGGGGTCATCACTAGAGGGCCTGTTACCCAAATAATAAATGGGCGAGACTGCATGAAATCGAATCGCGGGCCGGGTCGATTCAGCGCGCGACATTTCTCCGCGTCGCACCGCTCCGCGAGCAACGGGCGCGCGGCAGGTCCTGGCGGCCGCGGGCTCAAATCGAACCCCGGAGTTTCCCGGGCGGTCCGTCAGCGTTCTTCGGCGAGTGCGACGGAAATGCGTTCGAGGAGCGCGTTCAGATCGAAGGGCTTTGGCATGAACTGCACGGGGCCCAGTCCGGCCAGGTCCTCCTTCGAGACAAAGCGGGCGTTGCCGGAAAGGATGATGATCGGCGTGCGGTTGCCGGATTGGCGCAGGTGCCGGATGAGGTCCAACCCGGTCATGCCGGGCATGGTGTGATCGGTGATAATCAGGTCGAACGGATCGCCGCCGGTCTGAAGGTGCTCGATCAACCCGGCCGCGCGGTCAAAGGTCGTGGGCAGGTAGCCGCGCCGCGAGAGGCCGCTTTGCGCGACCAGCGTGATCGCATTCTCATCGTCGACGAAGGCGATGTGCTGGCCCTGCCCCGTGACCTTGGCGGGCTCGTGCGCGGGGTCTGCGGCCGGATCGGCGGCGACCGCGGGTAGAAAGATGTCGAACGAGGTGCCGACGCCCGGCTCGGACTGGACGTCGATCGCGCCGCCGTGGGCGAGCACAATGCCCAGCACAATCGAGAGGCCCAGCCCGGTGCCTTCGCCCGAGGGCTTCGTGGTGAAGAAGGGCTCGAACATGCGCGCCATCACCTGGGGCGATATGCCCGTGCCCGTGTCGTTGACGCGCAGGCGCAGGTAGTGGCCGGCGGCCAGCGTGCCCGTGGTGGCCTTGAGGGGGCGGTCGAGCGTGGAAGGTTCGACGCTGACGCGCAGAAAGCCGCCGCGCTCCCGCATGGCGTGGGCGGCGTTGCCGCCGAGATTCAGGACGATCTGCTGGATGTCGGTCGAGTTCGCGAGGACCGTGAGATCGTTGCCGGCGATGGAGAGGTCCACCTTGATCGTGGAAGGAATGCTCGCGCGGAGAAGGGGGATCACCTCGGCGACGAGGTTGCCCAGGTTGATCTTGGTGCGGTCGGAGGGACCGCGGTGGCTGAAGGAGAGGATCCGTTGCACCAGGTCCGAGGCGCGGCGGCTGGCCTGGCGCACCTGGCGCATGCACTCGGCCGCCGGGTGGGGCGGAGGGGCCAGCTCGACCGCGAGATCGGTGTGCCCGATGATCGCGGTGAGGATGTTGTTAAAGTCGTGGGCGATGCCACCGGCGAGCGCGCCGAGCGTCTCCATTTTTTGGATCTGCGAGAGCTGCTCCTCCATCCGGCGCGCCTCGTCGTCGGCGGACTTGTGGGAGGTGATCTCCTCCTTGAGGGCGACGTAGTGGGTGATGCGGCCGTCGGCGTCCTTGAGGGGCGCCATGGTGGCGCGTTCCCAATAGCCGCGGCCGTCCTTGCGCCGGTTGCAGAGCTCGCCCTGCCAGGTCTCGCCGCGTTTCAACGTGCTCCACATCTCGCGGAAGGTCGATTCCGGCTGGTCGGCGGACTTCAGGATCCGGGGATTCTGCCCGATCACTTCGCCGGCGGAGTAGCCGGTGACGTCGGTGAACTGCTGGTTGACGTATTCGATCCGGCCCTCGAGGTCGGTCATCATCACCATCACGGGGCTGCGCTCGAGGGCGAGGTTGAGCTTGCGGATCTCCTGTTCGGCGAGGAAGCGCTCGTGGATGTCCTGCGTGGTGCCGAGCATGCGGCTGGGCCGGCCGGAGGCGTCGCGGGCGGCGATCTTGCCCTTGTTGATGACCCAGCGCCACTGGCCGTCGCGGGTGAGGAAGCGGTGCTGGCACTCCCAGCGGGTGACGTCGCCGCGGAGGCAGTTTTCGAGGCTTTGCTTCACGCGTTCGAGGTCCTCGGCGTGGATCAGGTTGTACCACTCGTCCGAGGTCGTCGTGATCATGGAGCCGGCGTAGCCGAAAATCGACTGGCCGCCGGTGTGCGTGCTGAGCGTCTGCCCGTTGAGATCCCACTCCCACCAGACCATGCGGGAGAACTCCATCGCGAGGTTGAGTTTGTCCTGGATCGATTTGACGCCGGAGATATCGGTGAAGGTCATCACGACGCCGTCGATCTTGTCCTCCGTGGTACGGAAGGGCAGCACGCGCTGGAACAGCCAGTTGCCGTCGCGGGTGCGGATCTCGCGCTCGAGGGGCGTGCCGGTGGCCAGCACTTCACGCAGCCGCTGCATGAGGTCGATCTCGCCGTCCAGCTGGTAGGCGAGGTGATCGATCGGGCGGCTGATGTCCTGGGGGAGGAGATGAAAGATCCGCGCGATCGCCGGCGTGAAGCGGCGGATGCGCAGGTGGCGGTCGAGGAAGAGGGTGCCGATGTCCGTGCTCGCGAGCAGGTTGTTCAGGTCCTCGCCGATGGTCTTCAGTTCGTGGTTCTTGCGCTCGAACTCGGCGTTGACCGTGTAGAGCTCCTCGTTGACCGAGTGGAGTTCCTCGTTGGTGCTCTGGAGTTCCTCGTTGGCCGCGAGCAGCTCCTCGTTGGTCGCCTGCAATTCCTCGTTGCTGGTCTGGAGCTCCTCGACGGTGGATTGGAGATTTTCCTTGGTGGAATGCAGTTCCAGCTCGAGATCCTGCACGCGGTGGCCGAGCGCGTGGCTCGGTTGGAAATTGTCGGCGGCCTGCCGCAGTTCCTCCGGCGCGAGGGGCGTCGGCGCTTCGCGCGGATTGAGGAATACGACGTGGACGAGGCTGATGCCATGGCGGTCGTCGGGAATCGGCGTGACCCGCAGGTCGAGCAGTTGTTCGCCCGCCGGTCCGCTCTGCCGGACGCTGCGGGCCTGCGCCGGCAGGCCGGTCTTGATCGCCTTCGGGATGATCGTGGACAGGGCGAGCCGCAGGTCGCCTTCGGTGCGGTTGAACAGATTGTCGTGCGAGCGGCCCTCGGGGGGCAGCAGGAACCGGCTCGACTGGTCGAAGTACTGCACGATCTCGCCGTTCTCGGCGACGATGAAGCTGGTGGGCATCGCCTCCTTCAGCAGGTAGTCGTAGGCTTGGAGCAGGGCGCGGCTGACCGTGATCGTGCTGGGCAGCGAACCGGTCATGGACGTGGCCACCGTGCGCAGCGTCCGGGCGGACGGCATGGCGCGGATTTCCGGAGGAGCGATCAGGCTGTCAGCGGTCTTGCGGTAGATCTTCTGCCGGTGGTTGAGGGTCGCGAAACCGCCCTCCACGCCGCCGAGGCCCTCGCTCGAGCCGAGAAACAGGCACCCGCCGCGGCGCAGGGCGAAATGGAACAGCGCGAGCACGCGCTCCTGCGTGGCCGGCTGAAAATAGATCAGCATGTTCCGGCAGGTGAGCAGGTCGATCTTGGTGAACGGCGGGTCGCTGACGACGTTGTGCGCGGAGAAGATGATGCGCTGCCGCAGTTCGGGCACGACGCGCAGCTGGCCGTTGGGCTCCTCCTTGAAATAGCGGGTGATGCGCTCGGGCCCGAGGTTTTCGAGCCGCCCGCGGTCGTAGACTCCGGCGGCGGCGTGCGCGAGCGAGTCGCGGTGCATGTCGGTCGCGAAAATCGAGACGCGACCGCGGTAGCCGGCGGCGCGCACCTGCTCGTCCACGAGGATGCCGATCGAATAGGCCTCCTCGCCGGTGGCGCATCCGGCGACCCAGACCCGGAGCTCCTCGCGGCCGGGTTCGGTGATCATCGCCGGCAGGACATCGCGCCCGAGGGTCTCGAACGCCTCGGGGTCGCGAAGGAACTCGGTGACGCCGATCAGGAGATCCTTGTAGAGTTCGTCGAGCTCGGCGGGCTGCGCGCGGAGGTGTTGCGCGTAGGCGTGGACATCGGCGAGGTGGAGGAAACTCATCCGCCGGTGGATGCGCCGCTGCACGGTGGGGATCTTGTACTCGCCGAAATCGATGCCGTAGTTGTGGCGCAGCTGTTCGAGCACGGGACCGAAACTGCTGGCGGCTTCGTGCGCGGTCATCGGCCGGGCGTTTTGCACCATGCGCAGCTGGGGGTACTTGGCGTAGGTGATGACGGCCTCCGGCATGCGCTCGGGCGGCAGGATGTAGTCCGCGAGCTCCGTGTTGATGGCGCTGCGGGGCATGCCGTTGAAATCGGCGGAGTCGAGCGACTGGACAATGACGAGTCCGCCGGCCTCGTGGACGGAGCGGACTCCTTGCGTACCGTCCGTGCCCGTGCCCGACAGGATGACGGCGACGGCCTGGGGGCCGCAGTCGGTCGCGAGTGAATCGAGGAAGACGTTGATCGGAAACTCGAGCTGTCGCGCCGCCTCGCGTTCAGTGAGGAACAGCCGGCCGCCCGTGACCGTCATGAGTTTTTTCGGCGGGATCAGGTAGATGGAGTCGCGTTCGAGCAGCATGCCGTCCTCGACACGGTGGATCCGCATGCGGGTGTGCCGCGCCAGCAGATCGTCCATGAGGCTCTTGAAGTCCGGCGAGAGGTGCTGGACGACGACGAAGGCGCAGCCGCTGTCGCACGGCATGGCCTGAAAGTAGGTTTCTAGCGCGCGCAGGCCGCCGGCCGAGGCGCCGATGCCGACCACGAGTTCGGGGGGATTGGTGGTGGAAGTCATGGGAAGGGAACAGAACGAGCCGATCGGCACCCAGTTTGCAGCAGATGGCGGAGACTAGCCGCCGGCTTCATGGGGCGATCCTTTCGAGACGCAGCCCCGCAGGCGGCAGTCGATGTTGATGATGTGGGCCTCAATCCAACCGATCGACTCCCGGTGAACGTCGAGCAGCATGGAAACCGGCGTGCCGCTCATGGTCAAAAGTTCGAGCCAGTGTTCGAGCTTGAGGGCGAAGTCGCGATGTGCGGCGCAATTCGCCTGCAGTGCCGGACAATCCACCCGGGCCATATGGGCCTCCTCGCGCGCGAAATGCCCTAGCACATAGGTTTGGAGGATGGTGATCAGGTCGACCACCCGTTCACGCCCGGCGCCAGACTCGACGGCGCCTTTCAAGGCGTTCAATTGACGGAAAAACTCCCGGTGCTCCGCGTCAATTTGGGCATGGCCGGTCTCGAAACGTTCGTTCCACGTCGTCATGGGGGATGGCTCTGGTTGGGATGAGTAAATTGTGCAAAACACCCTGAGGTGCGCGCCGGTTAGCCAGTTAGTCTGCCAGACTTCCGCGCCGTCGCCTGCGCACATCTTGCCAATCGCGGCGTGCCACTTGCGCAGATATTGCCGGGCGGATTTTCCGCGTGGATCGCCCGGGGGGGGTGGGATCACGGCCGACGCCGCACCATCGTTTCGCTGATCGTGCCGACCTCGCTTGGGCTTTTGATCTTTCGGTTTCCCGTGGTCGGGTCTCGGTCCGAAAAGACCCTTTCCCCTCGACGGGATCGTTGCGGCGCACCGGGCAGAAGAAGGGGACCGGTCTCCTCACGTGCCGGTTGCCCAAAGGGCGCGCGTTCCAGCGGGCTAGGCGGCAGTCGACTTTTCGTGGCTCGGCGCGGTTTGCGGAGGAATGGTCCGAAATCCCGACCGCGGATCATCGCCGGAATGAGTGCAGGCGAAGACCGAACTCGGCCTCGCCGGAGCGGACGGGCGCGGCCCGAGCGGCCGTTGCATGAAGGAGCCGAGGAGGAGTTCGCCGAAGTCGTCGACCGGCTCGAATCCGCTTTTGCGCCAGAACAGGGGCGAAAATTCGTCGTCCAGTTGGGCGGAGAGGACCGTCACCACCCGGATGCCGGGCGGCAGCTCCGCAACCAGCTTGTTCAGCATGTCCGTGCCATATCCCTTGCGGCGCTGGTGCCGTGGGACGAAGAGGAAGTCGATCCACGCCTTGTCACCGTCCACGTGCCACGAAAGAAAGGGAGTTTGGCCGAATTGCATGGCTTGCGGGCCGAGCCGCCGGCCACCACGTCGGACGGGCTGAGCTTGGGCCTGTGACCGGCCGGGAGCTCCGGTTGTTCCGGGTCGTCGGTCAGCCGGCCGTGGTGGACTGTTATCGCCGGCGTCGCACCGCGAAGAAAGGCCAGGCGATGAGCGCCAAACCCAGCATCGTCAAAGAAATGGCGCCTCCTTGCAAAAGGGTGGTCACATAGGTCCAGAAAAACGAATCCGCGTCCGGCCCCGTCTCAGCGTGCATCGCCTGACCGACCGCCGCGACCACTCTCATCACTCGGTCGCCGCAGGCCGCGTCGACCATTGCCACCTTGGCGGAAAGGACCTGCACCCACCTCGGCATGCCGTCCGCCCAAAATGGCAGGAAGCAACCGGCATGCAGCGCCCCGATCGCGGCGATCGCCGTCCTGAGGTTCACGGCCAAGGCCAGAGCGTGTCCGAGACTCGTGGGCCTCACCACGTTGACGAAAAAGGGGCGGGCGGTCGCCCATCCGAACGCCAACGCCGCCGTCGCGATGGCCGCAACCATCCCCGCGATTTCCACCTCCTGCCGATAACCCCTCAGATAAGCCCAAAAGAAACTCGGCGCCGCACACAGGGCTGCCCGCAGGAGCCAGAGGGTAAAGTGCCACCCAAAGTCCTGCCGGGAAGCAGGAGTCTTCATCCCAGAAGCCGCGCCGGTTTTGCAGCGCCCCGTCGTTCTAGTGAGCGTCCGCTCACCGGTTGCTTGGTCGCGACGTCGTCATTGGATTCCAACTCCGGCGGCCAGGCCAGTTCGCCCCGCTGCGCCGCGAGGCAGTTTTCCATCCGCAACACCACATAGAGCACGCTGTGCACGCTCGCGAGCAGGGCCCCGATCACGCCAGCGCGCGCGCGGCTCTTCAGGATCGGCGCGCTGTAGAGCGTCACCAGCGCCGACGAGGCGAGCGCCGCCCCGACGTAGGCCGCGCCCGGTGCGACCACCTCGCCGAGCGCCAGCAGCGCGAGGTAAAACAGGCCCAGCGCCGCGCCCACCAGCCCGTAGTGCACCGGGTGCAGCCGCAGCCCCGCGAGCGTCTCGAAGAGAAAAAACGCCGCGAAGACCAGCGCCGTGACGAGCACGCTGTGCTTCAGCGCCCGCTCGACCATCCGGTAGGCCTCAAACACGCCCTCGGTCGATGCCTGCTCTGTCGCCGTCGGGGTGCTCGACCGGCCGCCGGCCCGCGCATCCGCGGCGGCCGCCGCCTCCGGCTGGTTTCCGCCCGAGGCCCGCGTCGTGCGCCGCTCCTGTTGCAGCGAACTGACGAGGTGCAGCGGGAGCTGGAGCAGCAGGACGAGCGCGGCGATGAAGAGCAGCTTCAGGGTCGCGCGGTTGCGCCGGTCGGTCTTGGTCGGCCGGAGGCCGGGGACCGGCGGGAGTTCGGGAGGGGTCGGTTGCATAGCGCCCTACCCTGCCCCCGCCGCATGAAGCGCGGATGAAACCTCCGTGAAATCGCGATGAAATCGGACGCGCGCCGCGTCCTATCCTTGGGCGGCCTCGGTCACCGGCAGGGTGAGTTCCGCGCGCGCCCCGCCTTCCGGGCGGTTGCCGAGCGTCACCTCGCCGCCGTGCAGGCGCGCGATCTCGCGCACGATGCTCAGGCCCAGCCCGCTGCTCTTGCGCCCGGTGTCGGGCCGCGGCAGCGAGTAGAACCGGTCGAAGATCTTTTCCAACGCGTAGTCCGGCACCCCCGGGCCCGTATCCGTGACGGCCACACACGCGGTGCCGCCGCGTACCGATAGCTCGATGGTCACCGCGCCGCCGGCCGGCGTGAACGCGAGGGCGTTTTGCACCAGGTTGCCCACCGCCTGCCCTAGGAGGAAATGCTCCCCCCTCACGCGGGGGGCCCCGCCCGGGGCGAGGGCCACGGTCACGCCTTTCCGCTCGGCCGCCACCCTCGCCCCGTCGCAGGCCTGGGCCACGACCGCCCGCAGGTCCACGTCCGCCGTCAGGGCCTCACCGGCGCGCCGGGCCTCCAGCGCGGACAGCTCCAGCAGGCGCTCGACGATCCGCTGGAGCCGGTCCGACTCCGCCCGCAGGTTCGCTACAAAGCGCGCGCGGTCCTCCGCCGGCAGATCCTCCGCGAGCAGTTCCGCCGCGCCGCGGATGGCGGAAAGCGGCGCCTTGAACTCGTGCGCGAGCGCCTGCGTGTAGCGCTCGACGTGCGCCTTCCCCTCGAGCGTCACGCGCATCTCCTCGAAGGCCTGGCCCAGCGCCGCGATCTCGGCGGCCTTCGAGGCCGGCGGCCGCGCGGAGCGTCCGTCGCGCACGGCCTGCGCGTACGCCGTGAGCCGTTCCAATGAGTGGGTGAGCCGCGACGCGATCCACCAGCCCGCCACGATCATCACGCCCGCGATGAGGCACGAGTACGTCGCGAGGCGCCACCGCGCCTCCGTCACGCCCGCGGTGATCGAGGCGAGCGGACGGCCGACGCCGACCCAACCGACGAGGTCGCCGTCCATGCGCACCGGGGTGCGGACGCGCAGCTCGCCGTTCACCTCCGCGACGTTCTGCTTCGTGTAGTGCTCCGAGGCGATCGGCCCGCCGCCCCGCATCGGCCAGAAATAGACCTGCCCGACATCGCGCCCGCGCGCCGAGTCGAACAGCACGCGGTCGTCGGTGTCGCTGGCGAAGACCCGCAGCAGCTCCGGATTGGAGGGCAGCGTCGCGAGCTTCTGCGCCCACGCCCCGTCGGCGCGCGGGCCCTCCGCCGCGAGCGCGGCGAGCAGCACCGCGGTGTCGCCCAGCGTCCGCCGCATCGACTCGACGTAGCGCAGCCGTACATCCCGCAGCGTCAGGCCCATCAGCACCGCAAACCCCGCGGCGGACACCGCGACGTAAACGACAAAGATGGCCGTCCGGATCTTCACGGCTCGCGCAGCGAATACCCCAGCCCGCGGTGCGTCTGGATCGGGTCGGCGTCGGGCGCGACCGCGCGCAGCTTCGCGCGCAGCATCTTGATGTGCGCGTCGACCGTCCGGTCGAGGCTGGCCCCCGGGTCCTCCCAGCCGGCCGTCATGAGCTGGTCGCGCGAAAACACGCGGCCCGGCTGCGCCGCCAGCGCCTTGAGCAGGCGGTACTCGTACCGGGTGAGTTCGAGCGCGACGCCACGATAGGCGATCGCGCACCGGGCCTCGTCGAGCTGAAATTCCCCCTTCGTCACCACGCCGCCCAACGCCGCAGCAACCGCCGCCTCGGCCGCGGGCACCCGTCGCAGGATGGCCTTCACGCGCGCGGTGAGTTCGCGGGGGCTGAAGGGTTTCACGAGATAGTCGTCGCCGCCGATCTCCAGCCCGAGCACGCGGTCGAGCTCGGCGTTGCGCGCGGTCAGGAAGATCACGGGCACCGTCGAGGCCTTGCGGATGGTCTTGCACACCTCGAAGCCCGAGCCGTCCGGCAGGCCCACGTCGAGCACGACGAGGGCAAACGGCCGGTCCGTGCGCGCCGCCAGGGCGGCCAGCGCGGCGCGCCCGGTCGCACACCACTCCGGGGCGAAACCCTCGGTTTTCAGCGCGTAAATCAACGTGTCGGCGATGGCCGGTTCGTCCTCGACGATCAGGATGCGCCGCGCCTCGTCCATGGTCATCGCGGGGCGGCCCCTTCGCTCAGGCGCGCGATCACCGCGGGCAGCAGGGCGTGCTCCGCGGCGTGCACCTTGGTCGCGAGCGATTCCAGTGTTTCGCCCGGCTCCACGCGCACCACCGCCTGATCGAGGATCGGCCCACCGTCCACCTCGGCCGTCACGCCGTGCACCGTGCAGCCCGTGACCTTCACGCCGCGCCGCAGCGCCTGCCCGATCCCGTCGAGCCCGGGGAAACTCGGCAGCAGGCTCGGGTGGAGGTTGATGATCTTGCCCGCAAACGCGTTTAGGAAGCCCGGTTTCAGCACCCGCATGAAGCCCGCGAGCACCACGAGGTCCGGCGCGCAGGCCGAGACCGCCGCGATGAACCGCGCCTCGCCCTCGCCCTCGAGCTTGGTCTTGAACGGCGCGGGATCGACAAAGCCCGCCGGCACGCCGAACCGCGGCCCGAGCGCGAGGATGCCCGCGTCGGGCTTGTCCGAAAAAATCTGCACGACGCGGGCGCGCCCGAGCTGGCCCGCCGCCTGGGCGGAGAGGATCGCCTCGGCGTTGGAGCCGCGGCCGGAACCAAGAATGACAACACGCATGGGCGCTCAGATTTCCCCCGCCGCCTTGATCTTGGCGATGAGATTCGTGGTGCTGAAGCCCGGAAGGAAAGACATAAAGCGGATCTCGGCCCGGACCGCCTGCAGCGCCGTGCGTTCCCCGGCGTCGAGCTTTTCCAGCGTGTAGTCCCCGGCCTTCGTGTACACATCCGGCCGCAGCGCGCGGATCTCGGCGTCGAGGCGTGGCGTCCGGAAGATAAACACCGCGTCCACGCAGGCCAGGGCCGCGAGGGCATAGGCCCGCTGCTCCTCGCTCTGCACGGGCCGCGTCGGGCCCTTGAGGGCGCGCACGCTGGCGTCGGCGTTGAGCGCGATGAAGAGCGCGTCGCCCAGCGCCCGCGCCTGCTGCAGGTAGTAGAGGTGGCCCGTGTGCAGGAGGTCGAAGACGCCGTTGGTCAGCACCACGCGCTTGCCCGCCGCGCGCAGGGCCTCGCGCCGCGCCACGGCGCCCGCCAGCGAAAAGAGTTTGGGGTTGTCCAGATTCACGTTCTGGCAAGCCTCACGATTCCCCTTCGGTTGTAAACCGCCTTTCGTTTTTCCTCCGCCCCTCATGAAACTCCGCCCCGCCGCCACCCTCGCCGTTCTGCTCGCGCTCGCCGCGACCGCCTTCGCCTCGAAGGACAAGCCCGTCATCGGGCTCTCGCTCGACACCCTGAAGGAGGAGCGCTGGCAGCGCGACCGCGACACCTTCATCGCCGAGGCCCAGAAGCTCGGCGCCACCGTGCTCGTCCAGTCCGCCAACAGCGACGACACCACCCAGGTCCGCAACGTCGAGTCCCTCATCAGCCGCGGCGTCGATGTGCTCGTGATCGTCCCCCACAATGGCTCCGCGATGACCCGCGCCGTCAAATCCGCCAACGAGGCCAAGATCCCCGTCGTCTCCTACGACCGCCTGATCCTCAACGCCTCGATCGACTACTATCTCAGCTTCGACAACGTGAAGGTCGGCGAGGCCCAGGCCGCCTACGCCGCCGCCCGTTTCCCGAAGGACCGCAAGGCTCGCATCGTCCGCCTCTACGGCGCCCCCACCGACAACAACGCCAAGATGTTCAAGCAGGGCCAGGACAACATCCTGCTCCCGCTCATCGCCGCCGGGAAGGTCGAGGTCGTCCATGAGGACTGGGCGCTCGATTGGAAGCCCGAGAACGGCAAGAAGATCATGAACGCCGCCCTCACCAAGGCCGGCAAGGCCATCGACGCCGTGGTCGCGTCCAACGACGGCATCGCCGGCGGCGCGATCCAGGCCCTCACCGAGG
>JAPLTR010000968.1 GCA_026398065.1 Verrucomicrobiota bacterium
GCGGTGGCGGTGGAGGCAATGCCCCGGCGGGCGAGGAGCGAACGCAGCTTTTCGAGCGCCCGCTCGACCCGCATGCGGGCGGCGTCCTCGGAAATGCCGAGCGTGGCGCCGATCTCCGCGAAGGCCTTCGCCTCGAAGAAACGGAGCAGCACCGCATCGCGGTCGCTCTCGGCCAGCCGGTCGATGACGGCGTCGAGTTCCGGACGAAGCTGGCGCCAGTCGGGCTCGGGGAGGGCGGTGGGGTCGTTCATGGCTTTTTCCTCGCGCAGTTTTCGACGCCGTTCCGCCCGCATGGCGCTCGCCGTGGCATGGCGCGTGGCGACATACAGCCAGCCTCCGAGCCGGGGATGACGTCGCAGGCCCGCAGCGTCGCGAGCGAGCTGGGTGAAGACCTGCTGGGCGATGTCCTCGGCGAGCGGCGCGTCCCCATCGGTCCGGCGAAACGCCGCCCCATAGACCAGGTCGAGGTGGCGCCGGACGAGCTCGGTGAACGCGGCTTGCGAGTGTTCGTCGAGGTAGCGGCGAAGAAGTTCAAGATCGTCGGTCATGGCGCTCGGTTCATTCATCCAGTGCCGCGCAACCCTAAAACCGAACAGGGAATCGCGACAATGACCGACCCACTGCTCCGGACGCCGGAATTCCGGGCAGGCGGTGGGTGCCCAACGCGGGAGGCGGCGGAGTCGCACAACGCGGCGAGGGTTAAGCCGTTGAGCAGGCGGAAGTCGGGTGCGCGCAGCGTGTGAATTACGCGTGAAGAAACTTTCCGGTTTTTCCATTGCGGGGGGCAGGGGGCACCCTTCAATGGCGCGTTTCCACCCTGCATGTATCTCAAGGCGCTCAAGCTTCACGGATTCAAATCCTTTGCCGACAACACGACTCTCCGCTTCGAACCGGGGGTGACGGCCGTGGTCGGACCAAATGGTTGCGGCAAATCCAACATCGCCGATTCCATCCGCTGGGTGCTGGGTGAACAGAGCGCGAAGGCCCTGCGCGGCGGCAAGATGCAGGATGTCATTTTTGAGGGCGCGGACACCCGCAAGCCCTCGCAGATCTGCGAAGTCTCCCTGTTGCTCACGGAGTGCGAGAAACAGCTCGGCAGCGAGTTTCACGAGATCGAGATCATGCGTCGCGTGCACCGCGACGGGCAGAGCGAGTACTCCCTCAACGGCCAGCCGTGCCGCCTGAAGGACATCCAAAAGCTTTTCATGGACACCGGCATCGGCCGGACCAGCTACTCGATCATGGCGCAGGGCCAGATCGACCAGATCCTGTCGTCGAAGCCCGAGGAGCGCCGCGCGGTCTTTGAAGAGGCGGCGGGCATCACCAAGTACAAGTCGGCCCGGCGCGAGGCGATGCAGAAACTGACGCTGACCGACACGAATCTCGCGCGCGTCGCGGACGTGATCGGCGAGGTCTCGCGCCAGATCGGTTCGCTGCGCCGGCAGGCGTCGAAGGCGATGCGTTACAAGCGGCTCAACCACCGTCTGCGCCATCTCGCGCTGGCGTGGAGCGGCTATCATCATGCGGAACTGAGCGCGACGCTCGGCGCGTTGGAGGCCAAGGTGGTGGCGTTGAGGTCGGAAGCCGACACGCGGCGCTCCAGCTTGGAAACGCAGCAGGCCGAGCTGGACGAGAAGAAGGCCCAGCGCAGCCGGCTCAACCAGCGCGTGCAGGATGCCCAGCAGGCCGTGTTCGACCTGCGTTCGCAAAAAGAGGCGGCGGAAAACGCCGCCAATCTCGCGCAGATCCGCCGCAGCGGCCTCGAGGACCGCCTCGCCTCGTCGCGCGACAATCTCGGCGAAATCGAAATGCAGCTCCGCGAGGTGTCCGCGCAGGTGGACACCGGCGCGCAGGACAAGCAGATGCAGCTCGGGCTGCTCGGCAGCAGCGACGCGGTGTTCCAGCAGCGCAACCGCGAGCTGGCCATCGCCGAGGGCGAGCTGAGCCGGCTCGAACAGGAGCTGAACCAGTCGAAGTTCCAACTGCTCCAGATCGACAGCACCGTCGCGCGCCTGCGCACCGACTGCTCGGGCTACGAAGTCGACCAGAAGACGAGCGCGCACAAGCACGAGTCGCTCGCGCAGGAAATCGAGAATGTGCGGCAGGAAGTGGCCGGCGCGGCGCAGATGGCCGCCGAGGCGGATGCCCGCGCGGAAACGGCGCTCGCGGAAAAATCCCGCGCGCACAACGAGTCGGTCACCGCGCAGCAGGCGATCACGGACCTGACGCGGGAGTTTCGCGAGGCGCAGCGCAAGCTGTCGGAGATCGACCGCGCGCTCGCGCAGCGCACGGCGCGGCTGCG
>JAPLTR010000208.1 GCA_026398065.1 Verrucomicrobiota bacterium
GGATTTTCGGAAAAAGTGCACCGAAGAGCGCATCTCCGGGGTGTACTTCGAGGGTGGCTCGCAACTGGTGAGCGAACTCGTGCGGGCGAAGCAGCTCGACTACCTGTTCAACTACCGCGCGCCGGTGCTGTTTGCCGACGACAAGGCGAAGAGCGTGTTCAGCGGCCTCCGACCCGAGCGCGTGGACCAAGGGGTCCGGATGGCGGACGTGCGGCACGAGATGTTTGGCGACGATGCGCTGATGCGCGGTCGCGTGGTTTACCCGGAGAAGATGCTGATCGATGAAACTTTTTTTGGCGTCAGGTAACGCGCACAAGGCCGCCGAACTGCAGGGGCTGGCGGTCGCCGCCGGCCTGCCGGTCGAAATCGTCTCCGCGCGGGCGGTCGGCGGGATGCCCGCGGTCGAGGAGGACACCGGGACGTTTGTGGGCAATGCGCGCAAGAAGGCGCTCGCGTTGCGGGCCCGACTGCCGGCGGACGCCTGGGCGCTGGCCGACGACAGCGGGCTGTGTGTGGATGAACTCGGTGGCGGGCCGGGAGTGGAGTCGGCCTACTATGCGGGGCCGGAGGGCGACGGTGCGGCCAACCTCGCGAAGCTGGTTGAGACTCTGCGCGGGGTTCCCGAAGCGCGGCGCGGCGCGCATTTCATCTGCGTGCTGGTGGTGGCCGGGCCGGAAGGGGCCGAGCAGGTCTTCGAGGGAAAATGTCCTGGCCGACTGAGTCATGAGCCGCGAGGCGGAGCGGGGTTTGGCTACGACCCGCTGTTCGTCCCGGACGGCCACGCGCTGAGTTTTTCCGAACTCGGCGACGCGATAAAGAGCACTTTGAGCCACCGGGCACGGGCCTGGGCGAAGCTCGCCGAGTGGTTGCGCCGCCGGTAGTCCAAACCGGGCCGCTATCGCTTCTGCTGGGTGTAGATGACCGCGGCCTCGGCGCGGCGGGAGACGTGGAGTTTCTCGAAGACCGTGCTGAGGTAGTTTTTTACGGTCTTGTCGCTGAGGCCGAGCTGGGCGGCGACCTCCTTGTTCGTCTTGCCCTCGGCGATCAGGGCGAGGACGCGCTTCTCCTGCGGGGAAAGGGAAGCGAGGGCGTTGTCCGCACCAGCGCCTGAGCGGACAAATTGCATCACGCGGGCCGTGACCGCGGGATCGAGAATGGATTTTCCGGCGGCGACGTCGTGGATGGCCGACACGAGGCCACGGCTGTCGATCTCCTTGAGCAGATAGCCGTGGGCGCCCGCGCGGATGGCCTCGTCGACCAGCGTGTCGTCCGCGACGGAGGTGAGGATGAGCACGCGGACGTTGGGCAGTTCCTTGAGAATCTGGCGACACACGTCGAAGCCGGTCCCGTCAGGCAGGCGGATATCGAGGAGGGCGACGTCGGGTCGGAGGCGCAGGCAGGTTGAGACGCCGGTGGCGACATTGCCGGCTTCGCCGACGATCTCGAGGGTCGGATCGATTCCCAGAAGGGAGCGCAGGCCCATGCGGACCACCTCGCTGTCATCGACGAGCACGATGCGAATACGGGGCCGGGCGACAGGAGCGGTCATGCGGTGGGAGCGGAACGCAGGGGAAGCGTGACGACGACGCGGGTACCGTCGCCGGGCTGGGAGTGCAGGCGGACCGTCGCGCCGAGCCGATCCGCCCGTGCGCGCATGTTACCGAGGCCGTGCCCGCCGTCGCGGCGGGCGGAGGCGTCGAAACCCGTGCCGTTGTCCTGCACGAGCAGGCAGACCTCGTGGTCGCCCTGATGGACGCGCACGGTGATGAGCGAGGCACCGCCGTGGCGCAGGGCATTGCTCACGGCCTCGCGCGAAATCTGCAGGAGGTCGACCGCCTGTTCGGGCGAAAGCAGACCGGTGGCGGCATCGTCGATTTTCACGTCGCACCGGACTTCGCGACCCGAAGCAAGTTCGGCGAGGAGACCGTCCAGTGCCCGGGCAAAACTGCCGTGGCGGAGGCTGTCGGGAGAAAGTCCGGTGATGTAGGTGCGGACATCCCGGATGGTGTTGTTGAGTGCGGCCCGGCTCTGTTCGAGGCGACGGTCGGCCTCGGCCGGGTCGCTCTGCAGCAGGGCGCGGGCCGACTCCACGGTCAGGCCCACCGCGTAGAGCGACTGGATGATGCCGTCATGGAGGTCGTGACCGAGGCGGACCTTCTCTTCCACGGATTGCGCGAGGAGGTGCTGTTTGAGCTGTGCGTCCTCCTCGGCGCGCCGGCGAACGTCGCGCTCGCGGGTGAGCTCGGCCCCCTGGGCGACGGACGACTCGGCGAGCTTGGCGAGTGCGTCGATTTCGGTGCGCGCTGAGGCGAAAGGCGGCTTCGTGTCGCCGGAGCGGACAGGGCGGTGGGCGAGGCTGATCACCAGGACCACCGCCAGGACGAGGCCACCGAGGGAGAGGGCGAGGGCGAAGCGCTGGGACAGTGCGGCAGCGCGGGCGGCGGGCGACGGAAGGACGGGGGCTGCGGACGGGGGAGAAGGGGCCTCGGGCGAAGCACCACGCCACGCGGGGACCGTGAGCAGCGCGGAGAGCGCGGCCAGCACGACGAAGAGGGCGAGTCCCAGAAAGCGCGGCAGCGGGTTCATGCGGTCACGGTCGGAGACTGCCCGGGCGGCTGGGGCGCGTCAAAACTTTCGACATTTCATCGGCGGTGCGTTTGTTTGTCCGACTCGACATGAAGTCCTTCTACATCACGACCGCCATCGACTATGTGAACGGTTCGCCACACCTGGGCCACGCCTACGAAAAGGTGCTGACGGACACCATTGCGCGTTTCCGGCGGCAGATGGGCGACCAGGTGCATTTCCTCACCGGCGTCGACGAACACGGGCAAAAAGTGCAGGCGAGCGCCAAGAAGAGGGGCATACCGCCCCAGCAATTTTGTGACGAGGTGAGTCAGGAATTTCGCGCCCTGCTGCCGAAACTGAACATCACCAACGACGACTTCATCCGCACCACCGAGGAGCGACACAAGAAGGTCGTGCGCGCGATCCTGCAGCAGCTCTTCGACAAGGGCGAGATCTACAAGGCCGAATACAAGGGCTTCTATTCCACCCGCCAGGAGCAGTTCCTGCAGGACAAGGACCGCAACCCCGACGGCACCTGGCCGGAGATCTTCGGTGAGGTGACCGAGATCGTGGAGGCGAACTACTTCTTCAAGCTCGCGCAATATCAGGAGTGGCTGGCGAAATACCTGGCTGATAATCCCAATTTCATCTTGCAAGGACATCCTCGTGCCGCCGCACGCGGTGTACTGGCCGATCATGCTGCACGCCGCGGGCCTGCCGCTGCCCGGCGGGATCATCGCCCACGGCTGGTGGCTGCAGCGTGGGGCCAAGATGTCGAAGAGTACGGGCAATGCGCTCAACCCGCTCGACCTCGTGACCGAGTTCGGCGTGGACGCGTTCCGCTACTTCCTCATCCGCGAGATGAATGTCGGGCAGGACAGCGACTTCACGCGCGAGCAGTTCCTCGTGCGCTACAACAGCGAACTCGCGAACAATCTCGGCAATCTCGTGAACCGCACGCTCAACATGACCACGCGGTTTGCCGCGGGCGTGGTGCCGGCGGCGGAGGTCGAGGAAGATCTCGAGAAGAATCTGCGCGACCTGTGGACGAAGACGCGCGACGAGTTCATCCCGCTGTGCGAGGGCTTCCAGTTTCACACGGCGCTGGAGCGCGCGATGGTGTTTCTCACCGAGACCAACGCCTACATCGAGAAGCGTGCCCCCTGGAAGCTCGGCAAATCCGCCGAAGCGAAGGACCAGGCGCTGCTGCGCACCTCGCTCGCGACGATGGCCGAGGCGCTGCGGCTCGCCGTGGCCCTGATCCAGCATGTGACGCCGACGACCACGGAGAAGATCAACGCGGTGCTCGGGCACAAGCCGGGCGCGGTGTGGCGCGACGAATTGAACTGGGGCGGCAAGCTCACCGGCGTGAAAGTGGCCGAGGCCCTTGTCCTGTTTCCGCGTCCGGCCCCGCCGGAGAAGGCGCCGGCGGCGGCGAAGAAGTGAGCGGGTGAGGCTGTGACGATCCTGCCCATCCATCCCGCCGAGAACGCGTCGCCCGACGCGTTGCTCGCGTTTCTCACGCAGTGCCGCGACGCCGCGGCGCGGGACGGGCGGGCGAAGCTTGTCAGCATCTCGCTCGCGGTGGATGCGCTCGATCCGCTGGCGGTGCTGGAGTCGATCTTCGAGGCGGACGAGCCGCACTTCTATACGGAGCGGCCGGGGCTCGAGAGCGCCATCGCGGGGGCGGAGGTGGCGATCGCCCACGAGGCAAGCGGTCCCGGGCGGTTTGCCGAGATGCAGCGCTTCGTGGACGAGACCCTCGCGCACACCATCGCGGTGGGCGATGTCGACGCCCCGTTCGGCGGCCCGCATTTTTTTGCGGGCTTTGCCTTTGGCGACGAGGTGGAGGCGGGCGAGCCGTTTCCGGCGGCGCGGGTGTTTGTGCCGCGCTGGCAGGTGGCGCGGGCGGGCGCGACGACGACGGCGGTGGCGAACCTGCTGGTCACGCCCGACGCGGACCTCACGGCCCTCGGGGTGCGCGTGTGGCGGGCTCACGCGAAGTTCTCCGGATTCCGCTACCGGGAGGTGGCCGCCGCAGAGACAGCGGAGCCGACGGCACCCCGTTTCCGCACGGCCGAAACCGGCGACTATCGGGCGGCGGTCACGCGGGCGCTGGAGCGGATCGGGGCGGGCGAGTTTCGGAAGATCGTGCTGGCTCGCGCGCAGGATTTGACGGCGGACCAGCCGCTCCATCCGCTGCGCGTCCTGAACGGCCTGAGGCAGCGGTTTCCCGACTGCTATGCGTTCTCGTTCGCGAACGGCCGCGGCCAGAGCTTTATCGGGGCGAGTCCCGAGCGGCTGGTGCGGGTCAGCAAGGGGGTGCTGGAAACCGAGGCGCTCGCGGGCTCCATCCGGCGCGGGGCGGGCGCGAGCGAAGACGGCGCGCTGGCGGCGGCGCTGCTGGGCAGCGAGAAGGATATGCGCGAGCATCGCGACGTGCTCGACGACATCGTGGCGCGGCTGACTCCCCTCGGGCTGAAACTGGAGTATGCGGAGAAACCGCAGTTGCGGCGCCTGGCCAACGTGCAGCACCTGCACACCCCGGTGCGCGCGGTGTTGCCGGACCAGGTGCGGCTGCTCGACGTGCTGGCGGCGCTCCACCCGACGCCGGCGGTCGGGGGCAGCCCGCGCGCCGCGGCGGTGGCGCGGATTCGCGAACTCGAGGGGTTTCCACGCGGGCTGTATGCGGGGGCGATCGGCTGGCTCAACGCCCGCGGTGGCGGGGAGTTTTTCGTGGGCATCCGGTCGGCACTGGTGGACGGTGCGACGGCGCGGGTGTTTGCGGGGGCGGGCATTGTGGCGGGCTCGGCGCCGGAGAAGGAGTTTGCCGAGACTGAGCTGAAGTTCCGCGCGGTGCGCGGCGCCTTGGTCGACTAGGCTCCCGGCGGGCCGAAGAAAAACCTTCCGGTGTGCGGCCGGTCGCGCAGAGTAGGGGCTCCCATGGCCACGGCTGAACCCGACTTCCGCAACGTCAATTCGCTTTGGTGCAGCGTGCTCGCGGAAACCCTGGCGCGGCTCGGCGTGCGGCACGCGGTGACGTCGCCCGGCTCGCGGTCGACCCCGCTGACGTTTGCCCTCGTGCGCCATCCCGAGATCGAGGCGATCCCGGTGCTCGACGAGCGCTCGGCGGCGTTTTTTGCGCTGGGCATCGCCAAGCGCGAAGGCCGGCCGACGGTGCTGGTCTGCACGAGCGGCACGGCGGGGGCCAACTACTTTCCCGCGGTGATCGAGGCGCAGGAGAGCGGGGTGCCGCTGATTGTCATTACTGCGGACCGGCCGCCGGAGATGCGCGCGTGCGCGTCGGGGCAGACGATCGACCAGCAGCAGCTCTTCGGCCGTCACGTGAACTTCTTCCATGAGCTCGCGGTGCCGGAGGTGAGCGAGCCGATGCTGCGGTATCTGCGGCAGACGGTCGCGCACGCGGTCGGGTGCGCGCTGCGACCGGCGGGGCCCGTGCATCTCAATGCCCCGTTTCGCGATCCGTTGCCACCCATCGCGGTGGCGGGCGTCGCGGAACAAATGGCGGGGATCGACTGGGACCGCTTCTTTGCGGAGGTCGTGCCGGCGGAGGAAGCGGTGGTGCACGCCGCGGTGCCGCGGCTGATGACGGATGTGCACGGCGTGATCGTGGCGGGACCGGCGCAGCCGGCCGATCCGGCGGCGTATGCGGCGGCCGTGGGCGACATCGCCCGGCGCCTCGGCTGGCCGGTGCTGGCGGACGGGTTGTCACCGTTGCGGCACTACGCCGAGGCCGTGCCGCAACTGGTGACGACCTACGATGCGATCCTGCGCAACGCCACCACGGCGGAGCGGCTGCGTCCGGAGAGCGTGCTGTGCCTCGGGGGCTGGCCGACGAGCAAGGTGCTGCGCGCGTGGCTGGAGGCGGCGGATGCGCCGACACTGCTGGTGACCGACCGGCCGGACAACCGTGACGCGTTGCACGGACGCACGCGGCAGACGGCCGTGTCGCTGGGCGCGCTCGCGGCGCAACTGCCCGTGACGAGCGAGCCCAACGGCTACGAGCGCATGTGGGCCTCCTACGAGCGCAAGGTCCGCGCGGCACTCGATGCGAAACTGGCGGCGACGTCGGAGCTCTTCGAGGGCAAGGCCGCGTGGCTGCTCGCGCGACATCTCCCCGAGGGCACTCCGCTGGTCATCGCGAATTCCATGCCGGTCCGCGATGTCGAGTATCTGACGCCGACGGGGAGCCGCCACCTTCGTCCGCTCTGCAACCGCGGGGCGAACGGCATCGACGGCACGCTGTCGACCGCGCTGGGCGTGGCGCACGGTTCCCTCCGGCCGGCGGTGCTGCTGGCCGGCGACCTCGCGCTGCTGCATGACACCAACGGCTTTTTGCTGCGGCCCAAGCTGCGCGGATCGCTGACGGTGGTGCTGATCAACAACCGCGGCGGCGGGATTTTCGGACACCTGCCGGTGGCGCAGTTCGAGCCGCCGTTCGAGGAGTTTTTCGCCACGCCCCAGGAGGCGGATTTTGCTCGGCTGGCGTCGGCGTATGGAGCCGAGCACGTCGCGGTGCGCGACTGGGCGCACTTCACGGGACTGGTGAGCTCGTTGCCCGCGAGCGGCCTCCGCGTGCTGGAGGTGAGGACCGACCGCACCGCGGACGCGGCGCGGCGGAAGAGCCTGTTTGCGGAGGCCGCGTCGGTATTGGGCTGACCCTTACAACTGGATCGGCAGCCCGACCTCGATGATCTGCATCGGGGGCAGATGGTAGTAGTCGCGCGCCTGGCGGGCGTTGCGGCTGAGGAAACTGTAGAAGTGCTTTTGCCAGTCCCACATGTCGGCCTCGCCGCCGGTGATGATCATCTCGCGGTTGAAATAGTAGGTGGCCTCGTTGGGCTTGAGCGGCACGCCGGCGTCGCGGATGCGCTCGATGAGCGAGGCGACGTCGGGCGACTCCATGTAGCCGTAATGGGCGACGGCGCGCCACACGCCCTCGCCGATCTCGCGGACCTCGAGCCGGTCGGCGTCGGCGACCTGCGGCACCTCGCGGGCCGTGACGCTCAGGAGCACGACGGTTTCATGGAGGACCTTGTTGGCCTTCACGTGGTGCAGGAGGACCAGCGGGGTGCCGCGGGGATTGCCGGCCATGAAGACGCCGGTGCCGCGGACGCGGATGAGGTATTTGCTCGAGGCGATGTCGCGAAGTTCGTTCTCCGTGATCTCGTTGGCGTAGACGCGGCGGAAGATCTCGTTCTTGCCGGACTTCCAGGTGTGCATGACGGCGACGACCCCGGCGGCGATGGCGATGGGGAGCCAGCCGCCGTCGAGGAACTTGTGCAGGGTCGCGTAGAAGAAGGTCAGGTCAACCGCCAGGAACACCGCGCTCAGGCTCAGCGTGCGCCAGGCCGGCCACTTCCAGTGGTGCTTCATCACGATGTAGAAGGCGTAGGTGGTGACGCCCATCGTGCCGGTGACGGCGATGCCGTAGGCGGCGGCCAGCCCGTCGCTCGAGCCGAACATCGCGACCACGGCGATGGAGGCGATGGCGAGCGCCCAGTTGATCAGCGGGACGTAGATCTGGCCGACCTGGTCGGCGTTGGTATGGGTAACGTGGAGACGCGGGAAATAACCGAGCTGGATCGCGGACCGCGTGAGCGAGTAGGCGCCGGAGATCACGGCCTGGCTGGCGATGATCGCCGCGGCGATCGACAGCAGGGTCAGGGCGAGCTGACCCCAGCCCGCCGGGGCGAGCGCGAAGAAGGGGTTGGCGGTGGAGTCGGGGTGGCCGATCACGTAGGCACCCTGGCCGTAGTAGTTCAACAGCAGGCCGGGGAAGGCGAAGAAGTACCAAGCCTGGCCGATGGCCTTGCGGCCGAAGTGGCCAATGTCGGCGTAGAGCGCCTCCGCGCCGGTGACCGTCAGGACGACCGAACCCAGAATGACGATCGCGCCGCCGGGGTGGGTGATCAGGAGGTTGAGGCCGAGGAGCGGATTGAGGGCCGCAAAGACCTGCGGGCAGTCCTTGACGTGCCAGAGGCCCAGCAGCCCCAGCGTCACAAACCACACGACCATGACAGGGCCGAAGATCCCGCCGATGGTCTTGGAGCCCTTGTGCTGGAACCAGAAGAGTCCGGCGAGAATCGCGCACGCGATGCCGGTGATATAGGGGGTAAAGACCGGGCTGAAGCCCTTGAGGCCTTCGGCGGCGCTGAGGACGGAGATGGCGGGCGTGATCACGCTGTCTCCGTAGAGCAGAGCGGCGCCGGCCAGGATGATCAGCACCGTGAACCCGATCCGGCCGCCCTGCTTGACGGGCGTGGCCTTGGCGTGGCTCAGGGCGAGGAGCGCGAAGATGCCGCCCTCGCCGCGGTTGTCGGCGCGCATGACGAAGCCGATGTACTTGAGGCTCACCACCAGAATGAGCGCCCACGTCATGAGGGAGAGGATACCGAGCACGCCCTCGCCCCGCTCGGCGGGGACGAGCTGCGCGAGGCACTCCTTCATGGCGTAGAGCGGGCTCGTGCCGATGTCGCCAAAGACGACACCGAGCGCGCCCACGCACAGGGCGGCCTGGGCGCTGGCTTTGAGAGGCGTGGTCGGGTGACTGCTCATCGGAAGAGCGATCTTCCGGGAAGGCGGGGGCCGCTCCAAGCAGTTTTGCGGGGGCGGTTCAAATCAGCTTGCTATTGCCGCGGTGACCGGTGGACAACGCCGCCAAAACCTCCACGCTTTCCCGCCATGACTCCCGAATGGAAGGTCGCGAAGACCTATACCGACATCCTCTATCACAAGGCCGGCGGCATCGCCAAGGTCACCATCAACCGCCCGGAGAAGCGCAATGCGTTCCGGCCCCTCACGGTGTCCGAGATGTTCGACGCCTTCAGCGATGCGCGCGAGGACCCGGCGGTCGGCGTCGTGCTGCTCACGGGCGCCGGCCCGCACACCGACGGCAAGTACGCCTTCTGCGCCGGCGGCGACCAGGCGGTGCGCGGCCACGCGGGCTACATCGGCGACGACGGCGTGCCGCGGCTCAACGTCCTCGACCTGCAGAAGCTCATCCGCTCGATGCCCAAGGTCGTGATCGCGCTCGTCGCGGGCTACGCCATTGGCGGCGGACACGTGCTGCACGTGGTGTGCGACCTCAGCCTCGCGGCGGACAACGCCATCTTCGGCCAGGTCGGCCCGAAGATGGGCAGCTTCGACGGCGGGTTCGGCTCCAGCTACCTCGCCCGCGTGGTCGGCCAGAAGAAGGCCCGCGAGATCTGGTATCTGTGCCGCCAATACAACGCGGCCGAGGCGCTCGAGATGGGGCTCGTCAACAAGGTCGTGCCCGTGGCGGACCTCGAGGCCGAGGGCGTGAAGTGGGCCAACGAGATCCTCGGCCACAGCCCGCTGGCGATCCGGCTGCTGAAGAGCGGGTTCAACGCCGAGCTCGACGGCCAGGCGGGCATCCAGGAGCTCGCGGGCAACGCCACGCTGCTCTACTACATGAGCGAGGAGGCGAAGGAGTTTCACTCGGCCCAGCGCGAGAAGCGGAAGCCCAACGCGCGGAAGTATCCGTGGCTGCCGTAGTGGAAATTTAATTACACGTGCTTCGACGGGGGTGGAACTCCTGCAGCGCCCGCGAGCGGGCGGCCTGCGTGCGAACGTCGGTCGACGTGCGAACGCCGGACTACTCCCGGCCGGCGGCCCAGCGGACGCCCTGGGCGATCATCTTCAGATAGACCGGATCGTGCCAGGTCGCGTTGCCGTGGCCGAAGGTCGTGCCGAAGATGCGTGTGCCGCCGAAGTCGCCGGTCCAGATGCAGGGGTAGGTGTGGCCGTCGGCCTCGCTGACGGCGGTCGCGAGCGCGACGGTCTTCGGCCAGACCTTTTCGATCACGTAGAGCTCGTCCATCGGCGTGACCCATTTTTCGGGGAAGCCGCGCATCGCGGGATGGTTCTTCGCGGCGACGGTGGGTACGACCGGATACTGGGCCTGATGGTCGTGGCGGCGGCTGGTGACGCCGAGGAACTCGCGCCAGTCATCGACGGTGAGGACGCGGTAGGTGTGCATCGCGCAGTGGATCACCACGGCGGGCGTGCCGCCCTTGTGCGCGGCCGTGATCTTGCGGGTGTAGTCGGGATCGTTGAGGTCGGCGAAGCACTCGTTGTGCACGACGACGTCGTAGGGCTTGGCCCAGTTGGGATCGTCGTAGAGCTTGATCTTCGCGTTCTTGGTCGTGCCGCCCTCGTTGATGACCGTCCAGGTGATCGGGCCGAGCTTGGCGGTGGCCTCGGTGAGGGCGGTGGCCTGGAAGGCGTAGTCGTGGCAGCAACCGCCGGTGATGAGGAGGGCGCGGATCGGCGCGGGCTCGGCAGCCGAGACCCGGACGAGAAGAGCGAGGAAGAGGGCGACGAGGAGGCGGGGTTTCATGGAGAGGGAGGGTGAGGGAACTAGGATTTTTTGGTCGGGGCGGGAGCGGGCAGGACGGAGGCGCCGGCGCGGAGGACTTTTCCGAGGGCGTGATCGTCGGGTTTGAGGCCACGGCGATAGCCTTTGAACGCGTAGGGCGTCGGCGCGAAATCGTCGACGTACCGCACGTCGGTTTTGGCGGGGATCTCGATTTCGAAACCCCAGAGCACGGCGTTGACGACCATGCGGCGGAGGCCCTCGTTGGTCAGGTCGGTGGCGGCGCCCATCGTGGTGCAGAAAACGCGGTTCGGTTTGCCGCCCGGACTTTCGTGCAGGCGGGTCCACGCGATGGGCATCATGGGATCGTTGATGCCCTGTTCCTGGCCGTCGGACTTGCGCTTTTTGCGCTGCTGGAGGTCGGCGGCATCGGTGGGCTTCATGCCGAGGAGCACCTGGCCGCGGGCGAGGATCTTGGCGCCGGCGACGGGATGCGTTTCATAGACACCGGAGTCGCCGAAAATGTCGCTCACGCCGCGCAGGATCGGGTCGCTCTCGGCGCCGGGTTCGATGATGCCGCGGGTGGCGCCGCGGCGGTTCGCGCCCCAGTGGCTCACCCAGTTTTCGCCGAGGACTTCGCGGCCGAAATCGTTGAAGTGTTTATAACTGCTGGTGCTATCGGCCGGGAAACGAAACGCGTGTGTCGCCGTGCGCAGGCCGACGATGGGTACGCCGCGGGCGACGGCGGCGGCGAAGCGCTTCATCGCGTCGTCGGGCCACTGGCGGAAGCGCAGTGCCAGCACGATGCCGTCGGCGGTGTCGAGCGCCTCCGAGCCGGGGACGCTTTTGTTGTTGTCGGGGTTGATCGTGCCGTCGGGATCGAGGGCGAAGAGGACGGTGCAGCGGAAGCCGTGGCGCTGGCTGAGGATTTTCGCCAGCATGGGCAGGCCTTCCTCGGAGCGGTACTCCTCGTCGCCGGTGAGAAACACGAGGTGCCGGCCCGCGCCCGGGCCCGAGGGACCGGCGAGATAGGTGATGGAGTCGGGTGCTGCTTGTATCGGGCGAAGCATGACGGCGGCAATCACGACGAGCAGCGAGAGGAGGCGGGTGGGGTACATGGGGTCGGGTGGGGTGGTCGGAGTTGTTCAGATGCCCCAGCTCCAGCGCTCGCCCTGCCAGGCGTAGCCGGGGCCGGCCTTGGCGACACGGCCGAGGCCGGGCCAGGGAAGATGGAAGCCGTAGGCGCGCTCGTGGGTGGTGGAGAGCTCGGCAAAGAGTTTCTTGCGCGTGTCGATCGCCAGCTCCGGCTCGTGGTCGAAGGCGATGCCCCAGCCCGGATCCGTGAACATCAAGGTGTGGTGGTGCGCGACATCCATGAAGTGCATCAGCGACTCCTGACCGGAGCGGACGCGGAAGAGGGCGTGGCCGGCGGTGTGGCCGGGGCCGGCGACGACCTGGATCGCGCCGCCGAGAAGACCGTCGCCGGGCTTCACGAGCTGGAGGTTGGGCTGGAGGACGTCGAACTTTTCCCGGGCGTCCTTGATCATGCCGGGGAGCGGACCCTTGGCGCGTTTCGACTTGGAGAAATCGGGTTCAGGCGAACGCCAGAAATCCAGCTCGGCCTTCAGGCAATGAAACGCAGCGTTCGGGAAGATCATGCGGTTGCCCGTGACGAATCCGCCGATGTGGTCCGCGTGCGCGTGGCTGAGGAAGGCGTGCGTGACCTTCTCCGGCGCGAGGCCGATGGCGGCGAGGGATTCGCCGACCCAGCCGCTGTTGGGATTCTTCCCGGGGCCGAAGCCGCCGTCGAAGAGCGCGACCTCGTTGCCGACCTTGACGACGAGGATGTTGACGTAGAGCGGGAGGAGGTCGGTGCGCTCGCCGTGTGCGACCATGTCGGCCTTCATGGCGGGACGGTCGCCCTCGGGCCACATCAGGCCGAGGCCTTCCTTGAGGGCCAGGTTGCCGTCGCTGATCGACCAGGCCTCGAGGTCACCGATGGCGAAACGATACGCGAAGGCGTTGCGCGGGGGCTTGGCGGCAGGGGCGGCGGGTTTCGTTTCGGCGGCGGAGAGGCCGCCGGTCAACGCGGTGGCGGCGAGC
The DNA here is from genome assembly GCA_026398065.1 of Verrucomicrobiota bacterium. Classification (GTDB taxonomy): domain Bacteria; phylum Verrucomicrobiota; class Verrucomicrobiia; order Opitutales; family Opitutaceae; genus GAS368. Next base: position 13,031 of record JAPLTR010000208.1, read on the forward strand.
GCGGTGGCCGAAGTGGTGAGAAACTGACGCCGGGTGGGGGACACGAGGTGGGGGGAGCTCATGGGTGGGGCGGAC
>JAPLTR010000018.1 GCA_026398065.1 Verrucomicrobiota bacterium
GGCGTCCAGTTCCTCGGCGAGCGCGCGGATTTTTTCCTTCTGCTTTTCCGTGCAGTCTGGGAAGGGGAAGGGATCGAAACAAAGTGAATTGTTGTAGCGCGGGTCGTTTCCGATGCCGAGACGCCCTCCTGCGGCCAATGAATAGACGACGTGAATGCGACTGCTGAGCACTCCGAGGTGAAACGCATCGTCGGTGGGTATGCCGATGATTGTGCTTTCGATAATCGTCTCGCCCGGGACGAACATGAACAAGCGATGCTTCGCTGTGCGACACGTGACGACGTAGCGTGCGAGCCCAGCGGACGCGTTGCGAAGGCCAGTTCGTTGTTCGCCGTAGAGCCACCATTTCTCCCGGTAACCGGCGCGATTGTTGGTGTCGCGGACGGGCTTTACCGTTCTTAGAACCTGATCGTAGAGGGAGGGCGCCTCCTCGCGGGCTTGATCGGCCGACAGACCGAAGAAGTCGATGACATGCTTCGATTCGGGCAATTGATTGAGGTCGCGTCCAATAATGTACGGGCGAACAAAGCGCTTCTCGTTTTTCCTTACTTCGCCAACCAAGAAGCCTTGGCCGAACAAGGACACGCCCATGAAGGAGATTCCCTTGTTTGCGAGCATCTCGGGCATCGCGCCGAGGTCTGCCCCAATGGTAAGATCGGGGTGAATGTGCCCGGTTTTGGTCGCTAGTTTGATTGCGACCTCGCCATCGGACCCCGTGCTTTCTTCGGTGACGATGGAGAGTTCGCCGTTTCGGTCAGGTTTCTTCAAACCCGCTACGGTGATCGCGATTCGGACGGCCGCACCATCGGCGCTTTCGACCCACGGATGGTCTGGAATCGCCATGCGAAGCGAGAGCAGCGGTAACGAATCGTCCTCAAGAATCGGACCGAGGTGGGCCTGCATCACACGGCGATTCGAGGTTTGGCGAACACTGTTTGTCGTGATGAAGCCGAAGCGGCGACATTTTCCTTCACGTGTCAGGACAGCGGCTTTGTGCCACCAGAACATTACGAAGTCGGCGCCATCGAGCTCCGCCGGGTAGATTCTGCGGAGAGTTTCGGAGTATCCGCCGCCCAAGTCGTCGCGCATCCGTTTGTTTCCAATGAACGGTGGGTTTCCGACGATGAAGTCAGCCGCAGGCCAATCAGCGATGCGCGGTTTGTCGTAGGCGAAAATTGGACAACTGTACGGCTCGTCTTTTGAGTTGGTGCGAGTTTCGCAGATAAATCCGTGCTTCTCGTCGGAATAGATTCCCAATCCGCCCTGAGGCAGGCCGGGTAGCTTGCGATTGGCGTAGGCCATTTGCCAAGTGATTGGCTCCGGTTTGCCATTGTAGGCCAGCACGGCGTCGCGGCACTCGATGTTCTTAAACGCGCGGAGGACGGGCTGGGGCCACTCGGTCGCGCCGCGGTTGCGGTGGTGCCACTGGAGGTAGCCGATCCAGAGGACGAGTTCGGCGATGGTGGCGGCGCGGGGGTTGAGCTCGAGGCCGAGAAACTGGTGGGGATCGACCGACTCGCCGCCGAGGTCGAGCCGCATGTTTTCGCCGAAATCCTCGAGCAGCCGGAGGACCTCGCCTTCGAGGCGCTTGAGGTGTTCCAGGGCGACGTAGAGGAAATTGCCGGAGCCGCAGGCGGGGTCGAGCACGCGCACGGCGCAGAGGCGGTGGTGGTAGGCGCGGGTTTCCCTGATCGCGCCCTTGAGGTCGCCGCGGCCGGCGAGGGTGACGGCCGCCGTGCGGACCCGCTCCCACTCCTCGCGCAGCGGCTCGATCACGGTGGGGAGCACGAGGCGCTCGACGTAGGCACGGGGCGTGTAGTGCGCGCCGAGCTTGTGGCGCTCGCCGGGGTCGAGCGCGCGCTCCAGCAGGGTGCCGAAGATCGCGGGCTCGACGTGTTTCCAGTCCTGCTTCGCCGCCTCGATCAGGAGGCCGAGCTGGGCGCCGTCGAGCGGGAGCACGGCGGAATCGGCGAAGAGCCCGCCGTTGAAATGGAGGAGGGTCTGGCGGAGGGCGAGGGAGTAGCCGCCCCGGTTCATCTCGTCGAACAGCGCGTGGAGCAGCGGCACGGCGGCGGCGGGATCGCCCTTCACCGATTCGAGGAGGGCGGTGAAGCTCTTGCGCGGGAGGAGGTCCACATCCTCCGCAAACATGCAGAACAGGCAGCGCGAGAGAAACGCGGCCACGGCGGCGGGGTCGTGTTTTTTCTCGAAGAGCTTGGCGAGTTCGGCGAGGTAGCGGGAGACCTCGCGCGTGACGGCGGCGGAGATCTTCGACGGGTCGAGGGTGAGCGGCTCCAGCCAGATCGCGCGCAGCCGGGCGCGGACGCCGGGGTCGCGGAGGTCGGCGAGGCGGATGCGGTTGGCGCGGGCGTCGGGGAAGGGGAGGTAGGCTTTGCCCTGCTGCGTGAAATCCGCGTAGAGCTCGAACACGTGGCCGACATCGACGACGAGGAGAAAGGGCGGGGTGGGCTCGCCGGCGGGGAGGGAGCGGGCGTAGCGGTCGGCCTGGCCGCGGGCCTTGAGCATGGCGTCGTCCCAGGCCTCGGAGCCGCGGGCGATCTTGAACTTCCTGGGCGGGGCGGAGTCGAGGGCGGGGAGGTCGGGCGGGCCGGCCTGCTCGGCGTACTGCTTGGCCTCGAGGACGAAGCACCCGCGGCGGTAGAGGTCGATGCGGCCGACGGTGCTCTTGCCGTCGCGCTGGTGGAGCGGCACGGCGCGCTCGAAGACGTAGGCGTTGTGCTCGGTGTCGTCGCTGGCCGGATCGGGGCGGGGCACGCCGAGGATGTCGCAGAGCTCCGTGAGGAAGAGCGCGTAGTTGGCACGCTCCGCCGACTGGGCGGCGGCCCAGCGCGCGATGAAGGCGGCGATGGCGGAATCGGTGACTACGGGCTGGGCCTCATGCATGGGGCAGGCCGACAACAGCGGCGGCCCCGGCGGGGGGCAAGCGCGGGATTGCCCGGATGACGCACGGCGCGCGGGCGGGAGGCCGGGCCGGCCGGCGGGACTCAGCGGCCCAGCATCTTGGCGACAATGAAGATGACGACGGCGCCGACGATCCCGCCGCCGA
>JAPLTR010000395.1 GCA_026398065.1 Verrucomicrobiota bacterium
CAGTCCCCGTCTCTCACCGACAAGCTGTAGGCCCGTCCCGTGCGCCCCGCGTTCATCACTGCTCTCACTCTGCTGCTGCTCTGGACGCTGGTCTCGCAGATCAACCACGCGCTCTCGGGACTGCACGTCTATCTTTTCGCCGGGAGCCTGTTCGTCACGTTCGCCGCCCTGAAACTTCCGCTGCGTTCCGGCCTCGCCGCCTCGCTCTTCGGCGGACTGCTCTTCGATTCCACCACCCCGGTCACGTTCGGCACGCATTTTCTGCTTTTTGCCGCGGCCCACACCATGATCTTCCACCTCCGCGACCGTATCCCGCGCGACGATACCATCGCGCGTCTCATCGTCGTCCTCCTCACCAATCTCGCGATCTACCTCCTTTTTTCCTTCATGCAGATTTCCCGTTCGCCCGCGCCGGCTGCGGCCTGGCCACGGCTCATCGCCGACCTCGTCTGCTCCCAGGTCTTCCTCGCGGTGATCGCCCCGTGGTTTTTCGCCCTCCAACTCCGCGCCCTGCAACTCGCTCGCGCCGACCGCGAACTCGCCGCCTAGTCCGATGCCCGCGTCCGAGTCCAATCTCGCCGAATCCTCCGGCAGCCTCCTCGAGGCTCACAAGGGCTACGACCCCCGCATCGTCGCCTTCTACTTCGTCCTGGCGGCCCTGCTGCTCACGCTCGTCGGCGGACTCGCCTACCGTCAGCTCATTCAGTCCGAAACCTACTCGGAACGCGAACGCCTCCAGAGCCAGCGCCGCGTCCTCGTACCCGGACCGCGTGGTAACATCTACGCGCGCGACGGGGTCACCGTCCTCGTTGGCAACCGCCCGCACTTCTCGGTCGTACTGTATCTCGCGGAACTCAAGTCCGAGTTCATTCGCGAGGCCGACCTCATCCGCCGCAACTACCGCCAGTCCGGCATCACTAACGTCTCCGCCTCCACCTACGCAAAAATCGCCCGGGTTAGCGTGGTTCAACGCTACCTCGACCAGGTCGGCAAGATCCTCGGCCGCACCGAAGCCGTGGACGATCGGTCCCTTGCCCGTCACTTCAACGAACAGCTCCTCCTGCCCTACACGTTGATCGATGATTTGACGGAAAATGAATTTGCCCGGCTGCTCGAAAACCTGCCGGTCCGCTCTCCCCTCCAGGTCTATACCTCCAGCGCCCGCTACTATCCCTACGGCTCAGCCGCCGCCCATGCGCTCGGCTACATTCGCATCAAGGAAGAGGCGGTGCCCGAGGATTTCCCTGGGGAGGATCTCCAGACCTTCAAGATGACGGGCTTGGTCGGTAAGCAAGGGCTCGAAGAATCCTTCGACGAACTTCTCCAAGGCGAACCCGGCGGCACCGTCATCCGCGTCGACAACGCCGGCTACAAAATCAATCCCCCGCTGGAGAAACGCCTGCCTGTTCAAGGGAAAAACATCGTCAGTTCCCTCGATATCGATCTCCAGCTCGCCGCCGAGCACGCTATCGGCGATCAGGTCGGCGCCGCCGTTGCCATCGATATCTCGACCGGTGAGGTGCTCACCCTTGTGAGCAAGCCCGACTACGATCTCGCGGAGTTTTCTCCGCGGGTCAGCGCAGCTAAGTACGCCGAGATCCAGGCACAAGGCGCCGAGTACCCGCGCGCCACCATGGGTCTCTACCCGCCCGGATCAACCTTCAAGATACTCACATCGATCGCCGCTTTCCGCCGGGGCAAGATAACTCCCGACGATCCCATCATCGACTGCGACGGCGCTCTGCAACGCTACGGCCATACCTTTGTTTGCGACAACCGACGTGGCCACCACCACGAGGTCCTTGTCCGCCAGGCTATCGCCGAAAGCTGCGACATCTATTTTAACGAAGCCGGTTGGCGCACGACCGCCGAAGGCATCGCGGAGGAAGCTCGCCGTTTCCACTTCGGACTGCGCACCGGCATCGAGTTGCCGAGCGAAATGAAGGGGCTTGTTCCAGACGGCGCGTGGAAGGAGCGTACGCAGCACGAAAAATGGTTTCCCGGCGACACCGCGAACATGTCCATCGGACAAGGCTTCGTGCTCGTGACCCCGCTCCAGATGGCCTGCTTCACGGCCTCGGTCGCACGTGGTGAAGTCTACACCAAACCTACCCTCCTCCACGATCCAAACCGTCCACCGCAGCACACCGAACCCATCGGGCTCTCCCCGGACCAGCGTGCGGCGATCTTCGAGGGCATGGAGGCCTGCACCCACCCACCGAAGGGCACCGCCCGCTTCCTCACCATTACGGAGGGCGTCAAGCTACCCGGCCTGCGCATCGCGGGCAAGACCGGCACGGCGCA
>JAPLTR010000861.1 GCA_026398065.1 Verrucomicrobiota bacterium
CCTGGCGCATCAGCAGTCCCTGGACGAGCGCGCGGCGCACATGGTTTTCCGGGATCGCCGCCTCCCAGCGCACGCGCACCGAGACGACGCCGCCCGGTTCCACGATCACCCGAAAAGGCGCCGGCTCCCCCCAGTCCAACGCCGGCACGAGCCGCACGAAAACCGGGGTGGTGAACGATTCCGGCAAGGCCAGCGGTCCGGCCAGCTGCTGCCACGCCTCGGTGGCGAGCGCGACCACGCGCTGCGCGCCATCGACATCGACGCTGGCGACTTCAAAGCGACCGGGCGCGGACTGGAACAGCACCGGCCCCGGTTCCCCCGCCGCGGCCCACGCGGACGCCGTCACGCCCAGCGTGGCGAGCACCGCGATCAGCAACCGCCGGTTCACGGCATCGTGAGCTTCAGCACGTTCCCCTCGACGGCGATGGCGGAGACCTTCGGCCAAGCCGCCGCGATGTCCTCCGCCACGGTCTGCGAGGCCAAAAACTTCTTGGTCACGTAGGTCGAGGCATAGGGCAGGCGTTGCACGGGACAGGAGCCGACGGTCAGCGTCTCAGGCTCAAACACGAACACGTTGCCGCGCTTCGCAAACATCCCCTGCGCCTGCACCACGACCTTCGTGTCGAGGAGCCCGATCGTGACAGGAAACCCGATCTGCACCACGCCGCCGCGGATGCGGAAGTTCGGCGTGCCCGCGGAGAGCGCGTCCCCGGAGGGCGCGGACGGCGCGGCGGGGGCCGCCTTATCTCCGGCCTTCGGCTTGGCGGCCGGCACGGGGGCCGGCGTCGCGGGACCGGCGAGCGAGTTCAACTCGTCCTCGACGATGGAAAGGGTGCCCGAGGAGCCGAGGGCGAAGGCCTTGCGCTTGGCCGTGGCCTGCTTGGCCTTGCTCGAGTCGCGCGAGCCCTCGATGAAATAGGTCTGGCCCGGCACGGGCTCCTTCGGCAGCTCCTTGACAGTCTCGACCGGCTTGAACACGAGCGCGACCGCGCCCAGCACGACGCCGATGACCACGCTCAAAGCGGCGCCGAGGATCACTTCGCCCCAACCCGGTTCATGCGGCTTCCGATCCATTTTTTTGCTCATGGGAAAAAGATTGTCCGGGTTACGGCTACTTCTTGGCCGAGGACGAACGCTTGGCCGGCGTGCTCGGCGCGGCCGCCGGGGCCGGGGCCGGTTTGCTCTCGGTCGCGGGCTTGGCCGCCGGAGCCGAATCGGTGTGCGGCGTGCCCTTCTTGGTCTTGTAGTCGGTGATGTAGAAACCGGTGCCCTTGAAGATCAGGCCGGCACCGCCGCCCACGAGACGCTTGAGGCCCGTTTTCTTGCATTTCGGGCACTTCTTGAGGGGCGCGTCGAGCATGGATTTGAACTGCTCGAATTCGTGGCCGCACTTGGGGCAGGCATACTCGTAAGTTGGCATGGGTTGGGACTGGGGGGTTATGGGAGCGCGCGCGCGGCTTGGCGAGTTTTTCGTGCGACGGATTCGGGGCCTGCAATTTTGTTTGATGACCGCCCCAAACCCGCCGCTACTCGCAGCCCAACGATGGACTTCGCCACCGAACTGAAACGCCAGGTCGCCCGCGTCGAGCGCGGCCTCGGTCTCCACCTCCCGCCCGCGACCGCGCGGCCGGCGCGGCTGCACACGGCGATGCGCTACAGCCTCGAAGCCGGCGGCAAGCGCCTGCGCCCCGTGCTCGTGCTCGCGACCGCGGAGCGGTTGGGCGTGACCGACGACGCGGCGCTCCCCGCGGCTGTCGCCATCGAGTGCCTGCACACCTAGTCGCTGATCCACGACGACCTGCCGTGCATGGACAACGACGACCTGCGCCGCGGTCGCCCGACCGCGCACAAACAGTTCGACGAAGCCACCGCCTTGCTTGCCGGCGACGCGCTGCTGACGCACGCGTTTGGCCTGATCGCCGAGAGCTACGCGTCGCAGCCGGTCCTGGCGCACGGCCTGATCCGGGAGCTCGCCGACGCGGCCGGCAGCCGCCGCCTGATCGGCGGGCAGATGGAGGATCTGCTCGCGGAGAAAAAGGCCGACGCGACGAAGGACGACCTCGAGTTCATTCATCTCAACAAGACGGCGGCGATGATCGAGGCGGCGTTCGCGATGGGCGGCATGATCGGCGAAGCCATCGGCGGGACGCAGGCCCCGCGCACACTCGACACGCTGCGGAAGGCCGGGCGCGACCTCGGCCTGGCATTTCAGATCATCGACGACCTCCTCGATGCGACCGCCGACACCGCCACCCTCGGCAAAACGGCCGGCAAGGACGCGAAGGCGGACAAGGCGACGTTCGTAAAACTGCACGGACTCGACGCGTCGCGGCGGATCGCCGCCGAGCTGACGGCGTCCGCCATCGCCGAGCTGCGGGAGCTGCCGGGCGACCCGGCGTTTCTGCATGCGCTGGTGCAGAGCATGGCGGTGCGGGGGAAATAAAAAGGGAGCCCAGGACGTCCACCGGGAACGATGACTTGACCCATCGACCGGGTCGAACAGGTTTGCGCCATGACGGCCACGGCGGCACTCGACCTCAAGCAGCGGCTGGTGAAGCTCTCCGAAGCGGAGCGCCGCGAAATCTCCGCCTTTCTCCTGCGAATCAAACGGGAGACTCCGGCGTGGAAAAAGGAAATGTCCCGCCGGATGAAGGAAATGGACCAGGGCAAGAAAGTCCGTCTGGCCGATCTCGCGAAGCAGTTGGGCCATGCCTAGCCGGCGGGCTTACGATCCGGTGCTGGCGGGCAAAGCGTCCGCGTTCCTTATCGCTCTCCCCAAGGGTAAACAGAAGAAGGTCGTTCAGCTCGCATTCAAACTGGCTGAAACCCCCTTCCAAATCGGCGATTACACGACGAAGGACGACCAAGGGCGTCCGCTGGAAAACATTCTCGTCGGCGAGTGGCTTTTCACCTTCTGGGCCGACCACGCCACACGCGAACTCCGCATCATGGATATCGCGGAAGTGTGAAAGGCGGGGGATGGCCCCGCCTTTCACGACCGAAATCCCCGGCTTACTTGATCGCCGCCGCGGCGTTGACGAGCTCCGTGAAGCTCCGCGCTTCCAGGGCGGCGCCGCCGATGAGGCCGCCGTCGATGTCCTTCTGCGCGAGCAACTCGGGGGCGTTCGAGGGCTTCATCGAGCCGCCGTAGAGGATGCGGACCTTCTGCGCCACCGGCTCGGTGAAGAGCTTCGTGAGCAGGCCTCGGATGAAGGCGTGGACCTCCTGCGCCTGCTCGGTCGTCGCGACCTTGCCGGTGCCGATCGCCCAGACGGGCTCGTAGGCGACCACGACGGTCGGCGCGAGCTCCTTGCTGACGCCCTCGAGGGCGGCCTCGAGCTGCGTCTGCACGACCTTCAGGGTCGAGCCGCTCTCGCGCTCGGCGAGAGTTTCGCCGACGCAGAGGATGGGCTTGAGCTGGTGCTTCAGCGCGGCGAGCACCTTCTTGTTGATGAAGGCGTCCGTCTCGGCGAAGTAGGCGCGGCGCTCGCTGTGGCCGAGGATGACGTGCGTCGCGAAGAGCGCACGTAACATCGGGGCGGATACTTCGCCGGTGAAGGCGCCGCTCGCCTCGGGGTGCATGTTCTGCGCGCCGAGCTTGATGTTCGAGCCTTCGATGGCCTTGGCGACCGCCTCGATGGAGGTGAAGGGAGGGCAGACGACGACTTCGACGTCGGTCTGGCGGCCGATGGTTGCGAGCAGATCGGTGACGAGCGCGACGCCCTCGGTGGACGTCTTGTTCATCTTCCAGTTGCCGGCGATGAGTTTTTTGCGGGAGATCATGATGGGTGAAAGGGGGTGGGCCGGGGTTGATCCCCGGCCCGTCGGGCGCAAGCCCGACCAAGAGGATTTAGGATTCGAGGAACGCCACGCCGGGGAGCACCTTGCCCTCGAGGAACTCGAGGCTCGCGCCGCCGCCGGTGGAACAGTGGGTGACCTTGGCGGTGACCTTGAACTTCTTCGCCGCGGTGGCGGTGTCGCCGCCGCCGATGACGGTGGTCGCACCCTTCGCGGTCGCTTCGGCGATCGCCTCGGCCATGGCCTTGGTGGCGCCGGCGAACTTCTCGAACTCGAACACGCCGGGGGGACCGTTCCACACGATGGTCTTCGAGGAGAGGATGGTGTCGCGGTAGAGCGCGACCGATTTCGGGCCGGCGTCGAGGCCCTGCCAGCCCTCGGGGATATCCTCGCCGACGATCTGGGTCGCGGCGTCGGGGGCGAACTTGTCGGCGGCGACGAAGTCGACCGGGAACACGAGCTTCACGCCCTTGGCCTGGGCCTTGTTGACGAGTTCCTGCACGATCTTGGCGCCCTCGGGATCGAAGAGGCTCGAGCCGATCTGCTTGCCGTAAACGACCTTCTTGAAGGTGAAGGCCATGCCGCCGCCGATGATGAGGACGTTGGCCTTGTCGAGGAGGTTGTTGATGAGGGGAATCTTGTCGGCGATCTTCGCGCCGCCGAGGATGGCGAGCAGCGGACGGTCGGGGGTCTCGAGGACCTTGGCGAAAGCCTTGAGCTCGGCCTCCATGAGGAAGCCGGCGGCCTTCACGGGGAGGGCCACGCCGACCATCGAGGAGTGCGCGCGGTGCGCGGTGCCGAAGGCGTCGTTGACGAACACGTCGCCGAGCTTCGTGAGGGAGGCGCGGAACGCGGTGACGGCGGCGGGATCGGCCTTCTTGGAAGTGCCGTCCTCGAGCTTCACCTTGCCCTCTTCCTCGATGTGGAAGCGGAGGTTTTCCAACAGCACGACGCTGCCGGGCGCGAGCTTGGCGCAGGCGGCCTCCACGGCCGGGCCGACGCAGTCGTCAAGGAAGGTGACCGGCTTACCGAGGAGCTTTTCCAGCTCGGCGGCGACGGGCTTCAGGGAGAATTTCGCGATCTTCTGGCCGTCGGGACGGCCGAGGTGCGACATGAGGACGACGGAGGCGCCCTTTTCGAGAGCGAACTTGATCGACGGCAGCGCGGCGGCGATGCGCGCGGTGTTCGTGATGGCACCGGTCTGCTTGTCCTGCGGGACATTGAAGTCGACGCGCATCAGCACACGTTTGCCGGCGAGGTCGAGGTCGCGGATGGATTTGAATTTGGGCATGGTGAGAAAGGAGCGAGTAGCGGGTACGGAGTAGCGGGTAGCGAGGAGAAACCCGGGCAAAGCGGGCGAAAAAAGAGCGAGTAACGGGGCGGGTGCGCTGCAGTAATGCTCGCTACTCGCTCCCCGCTACTCGCTGCTTTTTTAAAAAAACGCGCAGGCGCGGTTTAGATGCCGGCGGCGATCTTCTTGGTGAGATCGACGACGCGGTTGGAATAGCCCCACTCGTTGTCGTACCACGACACGAGCTTGAAGAACTTGCTGTTCAGCTCGATCGAGGAGCCGGCGTCGTAGATCGACGAGAGCTTGTCGTGGATGAAGTCGGAGGAGACGACCTCGTCCGAGGTGTAGCCGAGGACGCCCTTGAGGTAGGTCTGCGACGCCTTCTCGATGGCGGCGTTGATCTCCTTGAGGGAGGTTTCCTTGGTGCTGCGGAACGTGAGGTCGACGACGGAGACCGTCGGGGTCGGCACGCGGAAGGACATGCCGGTGAGCTTGCCCTTGGTCTCGGGCATCACGAGGGCGGTGGCCTTGGCGGCGCCGGTCGAGGACGGGATGATGTTGATGGCGGCGGAACGGCCACCCTTCCAGTCCTTCTTCGACGGGCCGTCCACGGTCTTCTGCGTGGCGGTGTAGGAGTGGATGGTGGTCATGAGGCCTTCCTCGAGACCGAAGCCTTCCTTCAGGAGCACGTGGACGAGCGGCGCGAGGCAGTTCGTGGTGCAGGAGGCGTTGGAGATGATGGTGTGCTTCGCGAGGTCGAGCTTGTCGTCGTTCACGCCCATGACGATCGTGATGTCCTCACCTTTGGCCGGGGCGGAGATGATGACCTTCTTGGCGCCGGCGGCGATGTGGCCCTTGGCCTTCTCGGCCTCGGTGAAGAGACCGGTGGACTCGATCACGAGCTGGACGCCCAGCTTGCCCCAGGGGAGCTCGGCGGGGGTCTTGGCGGAGACGACGAGGATGTCCTTGCCGTTGACGATGAGGACGTCGTCCTCGGCCTTCTCGGGGGAGGACTTCTTGGAGCCGACGGTGCCGTTAAATTTGCCCTGCGTGGAGTCGTACTTGAGCAGGTAGGCGAGGTTGTCGGCGGGAACGATGTCCCCGACGGCGACGACGTCGAGCGTCGTGCCAAGCAGGCCCTGTTCCACGAGTGCGCGGAAAACGAGGCGACCGATCCGACCGAAACCGTTGATTGCGACTTTTACTGCCATGTTATGACTCTCCGTTGATGCTAGCGTTATTGTCTATGTTGGTTGACCCGCGTAGCCGCGGGGAAAGGGTAAAAAAACACTCCGCCGAGAAGGATGCAAGGGTTTTGGCGCGGGATGACATTTTGTTTCCGGTTCATTCCTCGCTGAGCCACAGGCCGCACCCCAGGGCGGGGACGAACAGCTCCGCCTCGACCGGCAGCATCGCGCCGTGCCCCTCGGCGGCAAAAAACCGTTCGTGGTCGGCCAGCTGCTCCCACGCGTCGGCGGTCTCGCCAGCGATCCCGGCCCCGATCGGGATCGTCACATCGCCAAAGCCGGGGTTGATGGCAAACAGCAGGCGCTCGGCCCCCTGGGAAAGGTCCGCATTGTAGACCGCCGCGAACGCGGTGGAGCCCGGCACATGGAAGAAGCGGAAGAAGCCTTCGCTCGCCCGCGTGTGCTGCCGCAGCAGGCGGCCCGTCTCGCTCCGGCGAAAGGCGATCCAGTCGGCGAAGTACGCATGCGTGCCGAGGTGGCGGTAGAGCCGGCGATAGTCGAGGGCGTTGAGGTCGCCGCGCAGGTAGGTGTTGTTCACGCCGTGCTTCGAGCGCAGGAAATCCTGCCCCGCCGAGAGCATCGGGATGCCGATGGACATGAAGAGCAGCGCCGCCATCAGGTGGGTGCGCGCGCGGTCGCGGGCCGTCGGCGCGAAGCCGTCGTTGCCGCCGTTCTCCGTGATCATGTCGATCCACGTGCGGTCGTCGTGCGACTCGGTGTAGTTCACCGTCTGCGCCGGCCACTTGGCGAAATACCACGGCGAGCCGCGGAGGAAGTACTCCATGCGGTCCCCCGCCCCGCCGCCGCGCACGTAGTCGCGCACGAAGTCGCGGTATCCATCGTTCCATGACGCCCAGCCGGTGTCGCGGAGGGCGCCGGCGATGTGGCCGCGGAAGCTCCACGGCTCGGCGATCAGGATCACGTCGGGCTTCACCCGCTTCAGCGCGGTCTCGATGTCGCGCAGCACGTCGGCACCGAGCAGCTCCGCGAGGTCGAAGCGGAACCCGTCCACGCCGAAGGCCTCGATCAGATGAAGGCAGCTGTCGATGATCAGGCGCTTCGCCATCGCGGAGCGGGCGCGCAGGTCGTTGCCGCAGCCGCTGAAGTTGGCGAGGTTCCCCGCGGCGTCCTGCTCGAAATAGTAGAGCCGGTCGACGAACATCAGGTGCGCGGGCACGCCCACGTGGTTGTAGACGACGTCGAGCAGCACCGCCATGCCGCGGCGGTGAAACGCCGTCACGAGGTCCTGCAACTCGCGCACCCCCGACGCCGCCTCCGGCGCGAGCGAGTAGCCGCTCTCGGGGGCGAAGTAGTTGTTCGTCATGTAGCCCCAGTGGTACTCCTCCGCGGTCAACCGGTCGCAGGCCTGCACGGGCTGCAGTTCCACGCAGTTCACCCCAAGGTGGTGGAGGTAGAAATCAGGGCTCTCCACCCACCGGCGCAATCCTGTGAAACCGCGCCGTTCCTCGGGCAGGGCCTTCACCGGCGCGTTGGCCGCGAGGTCGCGCACATGCGCCTCGACGATGATCAGGTCGTGCCAGGCCGGCGTCTGGAAGGTCCGGTCGCCCTGCCCGATCCACACGTGGTCGAGGACGATGCCGGGCCCGTCGAATTGGACCGTCGCCAGCGCGTAGGGGTCGAGGATCGCCCGCTCCGGCTCGAATTTCCCCGGGCCCTCGCGCACGCCGTCCACCGTGTACCAGTAGAACCAGCCGTGCAGATTGCTGCCCAGCGCGATCTCCCACACCCCCGCCGCGCCGTCCGCATCTTCGCGGCGGGCCAGCGGAAACTGCTGCGCCTCGGTGCGCGCGGCGAGCTCGTGGCAGAGAAACAGGGTCACGCTCCGCGCCCGCGGCGCGAACAGCCGGAACACCGTCTCCGAGCCGCGCACCAGCGCGCCGAGCGGCAGGTCCGTCTTCAGCTCGTGGAAAAACCTCCCGGGCACCAGCGGCACGGCAGCCTCACCCGTCGCCTCGGACCGCCCCGCCCACGCCACGGACAGCGACTCCGACAGGTCGAGCGCCTGGTTCAGCGAAAACCGCCAGAGGTGGCGTCCCGTCCGGGCGGGATCGATCACCCGGTTCAGGTTCCCCTGCTCATCGCGCACCCAGTTCGGGGCGTTGTCGGCCAGGCTCAGCCAGTGGTGCTCGCTCGTGACGAACTTGAAACGCTGCCCCGCCGGCTTGAGAAACGGCGCGGCCTCCCCGCGCCACAACAGGACCTGTTCGCCATCGAGTTTCTCCGGATGCAGCTGCCAGGCTTCCTGGCCGACGGCCGCCTGCCAGCCGTTGAAATCCCCCGCCACATATAGGATGTCCCGCGCCGGATCGATCTCGGACCCGTGCTCCGGTGTGAGCGCAAAGACCATCTCACCCTTCGCGTTCACGAAATACCGATAAGTGCAGGCGGCCATGAGGCCCGTGTCGGCCGCGAGTCCCGCCGGCGCCGGGCATTGGTCCCCGAAGGTGAACCGTGGGGGCGTCTTGCCCTTCCAGTCCCGATCAAGCTCCACGACGCCCGTGGTGAGCGATTCGAGCCAGGCGCGGACGATGCGGTAAGGGGCTTCAGCCATGCAGAACGGTTAGCATTCTCCGCGCCGCCCGCGCGACAAGCGGGAAACTCCGGCGGCCCGCTCCGGGCGCCGCCTAGTCGGCGCGCTTCTCGCCCTCTCCGCGACTTCTGATTCGTGGTTCACCCATTGCCTAGATTACGCATTTGGGCCCGAAGGGATTGACGACGTAAGCGTTTTTCCCCTGCTTTTCCTCACCGTGAGTTTCGTTTCACCCGCTTCATCGCGCCGAAACGTTTCCTCGCCGCAGCATCGAGTCGATTTAACCGCGTCCTTCCCTCGCGTTCCCAGCCCGGCCCCCTTCCGGCGTGACGAATCCGTGACAACCGGCTTACCGACGTGACTTTTGGTCCCGTCCGAGCCCTCCTCCGTCCGCCACATCCCGTCTGAGCCCATCGCCGTCCCGATCTTTACTTGCCGTGAGAATCAAACACTCCCTCCTCGCCCTCGTCGCCCTGTTCCTTCCCGCGGTCGCCGCCTTCGCGACCATCAGCGTGCCGCTGCAAATGCAGTCCGGCAATCCGAGCAACGCCACCGCCGACTCGGGCAACCATGCGCACTATCTGATCCAGCGCGCCCAGTACGCGATGGACTACAACGACACCACGCGCCAGCCCAACTGGGTCGCATGGGACCTGACCTCTGGCGACGTCGGCGGCAGCGGCCGCTCCAATTTCATCGTCGATACCGGCCTGCCCGCCGGCTTCTACCAAGTGCTGACCAGCGACTACTCCGGCTCCGGTTACGACCGCGGCCACATGTGCCCCTCCGCCGACCGCACGGTGTCACCGGCCGACAACCAGGTGGTGTTCACCATGTCGAACATGATCCCGCAGACGCCCGACAACAACCAGGGCGTGTGGGCCAGCTTCGAGACTTACTCCCGCACCGTCGCCTCCGCGGGCAATGAACTCCTGATCATCTCCGGCCCGAGCGGCTTCGGCGGCTCGACCATCGCGAGCGGCGTCGCCATCCCCGGCTACACGTGGAAGGTCGTTATCGTGGTCCCCCTCGGCTCCGGCACCGCCCTGAGCCGCATCACCACCGCCACTCGCGTCATCGGCATCAAGATTCCCAACATCGCCGGCGTCCGCGGCGATCCCTACGAAAACTACATCGTTCCCGCCTCCCAGATCGAGGTCGACACCGGCTACACCTTCTTCAGCTCGCTCCCCCCGGCCGTGGCCAACGTCCTCCGCACCGTCGTTGATGGTCAGACGTCCGCGGGTTCCCCGGTGGTGACCTCCCAGCCCTCCAGCCAGACGACGGTCGTCGGCGGCACCGCCACCTTCTCCGTCACCGCCACGGGCGACACCCCGCTCACTTATCAGTGGGTCCACGATGACGTCGACATCGTCGGCGCGACCAACCCCACGCTCACCGTCTCGAACGTCCAGGCCGCCGACATCGGCAGCTACTACGTCGTCGTCACCAATGGCGCCGGCTCCACCACCAGCACCGTCGCCTCGCTCGTCGTGACCGGCCTCGCCCCGAACATCACGACCTCCCCCGCCTCGCAGACCGTCTCCGCCGGCTCCGGCGTCACGTTTGCCGTCGCCGCGACCGGTTCCCCCACCCTCACCTATCAGTGGCGCAAGGGGACCTCGCCCATCATTGGCGCGACCTCCTCGACCCTCACCCTCTCGAACGTCCAGGCGGCCGACACCGGCTCCTACGATGTCGTCGTGACCAACAGCGTAAATTTCGCCACGAGCGCCGCTGCCGTCCTCACGGTCAATCCCGCCGCTCCCACCATCGCCACCCAGCCCGCGTCGCGCACCGCCACCATCGGCGGCACGACCAGCTTCTCGGTCGCCGCCAGCGGCACGGCCCCCCTCACCTACCAGTGGCGCAAGGGCGGCTCTCCGCTCTCCGACGGCGGCGTGATCACCGGCTCCTCCGCCGCCACCCTCGTCCTCACGGGCGTCTCCGCCGTCGATGCCGCGAGCTACGACGTGGTCGTCACCAACTCTATCAGCTTCACCACGAGCAATTCTGCGACGCTGACCGTAAATGCCCCGGCACCCGCCGCCATCGTGTGGAACTTCACCACCGCGACCCCCTCGTCCAACGCCACGACCGACGTCACCGCCAGCGCGGTCACCCAGAATAATAACAACGGCACGACCGCTCTGCTCACGACCACCTCCCCCTCCGGCACCTACACCGGCGCTTCCGGCGGCAACAATGCCGGGGCCGCCGCCCGCATCGGGTCCTTGGTCAAGGGCGCCAGCGGCTCCGCCTACTTCGAGTTCACCCTCACGCCGACCGCCGGCAAGCGCCTCGTCGTGAGCGCGCTCTCGTTCGGCACGCGCAGCACCGGCACGGGCCCCATCGCCTACGACATCTACTCCAGCCTTGATAGCTTCGCCACCCCGGTCGCCACGGGCGCGATTGCCAACAACAGCTCGTGGTCGCTCAAGTCTCCCGCCATCTCAACGCTCACCGGCGCCACCGACACCGCGATCACTTTCCGGATCTATGGCTATGGCGGCTCTGGTGGTGCCTCGGCCAACACCGCCAACTGGCGCATCGACGATCTCTCCGTCGCCGCCAGCACGGTCTTCCCGCCGCCGGTCGCCCCGACTGTCGTCAGCCTGACCCCGGCCAACGCCTCGACCTCGGTCGCCATCACCACGCCCATCACCGTCACCTTCAATGAGCCCGTCAGCTTCACCGGCACCTGGTTCAGCATCAGCAGCGCCGCCAACGGCGCGACCGCCGCGACCGTGACCGGCGGCCCGACCACGTTCACCCTGAGCCCGCCGTCCAGCTTCTCTTACAACGACACTGTCACCGTCTCTATCTTCGGGGCGCAGGTTGTCGACCAGGCCACCGCCGCGATCCCCGGCTCGGGCACCACCACCTCCACGTTCACCACGGCGACCTACGTGCCGCCCGCCCCGCCGGTCGTGAACCTCCAGCCCACGACGCAAACCGTCGTTTCGGGCTCCACCGCCACCTTCACCGTCGGCGCCACCGGCACCGCTCCGTTCACCTACCTGTGGCGCAAGGGCGGCACCCCCATCGTGGGCAATGCCTCCGCCTCCACCGCCACGCTCTCCCTCGTGGGTGTCACGACCGCCGACATCGGCAGCTATGACTGCGTGGTGTCCAATGTCGCCGGCAGCGATCTCAGCGCCAGCGCCGCGCTCACCGTCACCGTCGTCCCGCCCACCATCACAACGCAGCCCGTTGCGCAGTCGGTTGCGGTTGGCGGCAACGCCTCCTTCACTGTGGTCGCCTCCGGCACCGCTCCGTTCACCTACCTGTGGCGCAAGGGCGGCGTGCCCATCGTCACCGCGACCACCGCGACCCTCAGCTTCACCGGCGTCACCTACGCCGACAGCGGTTCGTATGATGTGATCGTCACCAACGCCGCCAGCTCCGCCACGAGTTCCCCGGCCAGCCTCGGCGTGACCGCAGCGGCCCCCGCCACGATCTACTGGGACTTCGCCACCGCCGCCCCGACGAGCGGGATCCCCGCCAACGTCACCGGCGGCACCGTGACCCAGGGTAATAACAACGGCACGACCGCTCTGCTCACGACCACCTCCCCCTCCGGCACCTACACCGGCGCTTCCGGTGGCAACAACGCCGGCGCCGCCGCCCGCGTCGGTGCGCTGAACAAGGCCGCCAGCGGTTCCGCGTACTTCGAATTCACCTTCACTCCTTCCGCCGGCCGCCAGTTCGTCGCCACGGGCCTCAGCCTCGGCATGCGCAGCACCGGCACCGGCCCACAGGCCTACGCGGTCTTCACCAGCGTGGACAATTTCACCGCCCCGGTTGCGTCCGGCACCATCGCCAACAACAGCACTTGGACATTGCTCACCCCGTCGTTCGCTGGTGTGACCGGCGCGCCCGGCACCGCCGTCACCTTCCGCCTCTTCGGCTACAACGGCGCCGGCACCCCTGGCGCAGGCACCGCCAACTGGCGCATCGACGACGTCAAGCTCACTGCGGGCGTCCTCGCCCTCGCCCCCGTCCCGCCGACCATCACCACCTCGCCGGTCGCCCAGACCGTCAACGTCGGCACCACCGTCATCTTCACCGTCGCCGCCTCGGGTGACACTCCCCTCACCTACCAGTGGCGCAAGGGCGGCAGCGCCATCGTCGGCAACGCCTCCGCGACCACCGACACGCTCACCCTCCCCACCGTCGCCACCGGCGCCGCGGGCGACTACGATTGCGTCGTCACCAACGACGCCGGTTTCGCCACCAGCGCCGCCGCCACGCTCACCGTCAACAAGCTCCCGGCCACCGTCACCCTCGGCAATCTCGCCGTGGCCTACGATGGTACCGCCAAATCGCCCACGCCGACGACCAGTCCCGCCGCCCTCGGCGTGACGTACACCTACAACGGCAGCGCCACCGCGCCGACCGCCCCCGGCACCTACGCGGTGGTCGCCACGATCAACGACGCCACCTACGCCGGTTCGGCCACCGGCACCTTGGTCATCACCACCACCGGCGTCGTCCGCCACGCCCCGACGCTCAACGGTGGCCTCGATGGTTCCGTGCAGGTCCTCCTCCCGGAGAACACCAGCCTCGCCACCACGGCCTGGGTTTCTGGCGACCTTCTCATCCCCGGCCTGCCCACCGTGCTCCAGACCGGCATGCCCACCTACGGCGGCACGCTCGATGGTACCGGTACCGACCTGACCGCGACCCATACGGTCACGCTCAATGGCAGCGCCGTCCTCCGCCACGTCGTTCGCCGCACCGATGCCGTGACGATACCCGTCGTCAGTGCGCCCCCCGCCCCCGCCGGCACGCGCTCCGTCTCGCTCACCAACAACACCCAGACCCCCGGTGATTTCGCGACGCTGCGCAACCTCACCCTCAACGGCACCGCCGGCCTCGTCGTCGTTCCGCCCGGCACCTACGGCGCCTTCAGCGCCAACGGCGCCACGGGCTTCGTCCTCGGTGTCGCCGGCGCCACCGAACCCGCCGTCTACAACCTCCAGAGCCTGTCGCTCAACACCCTCGCCGGCACCGCGCAGATCCAGGTCGTCGGCCCCGTCATCCTGACCGTCGCCAACACCGTGTCGCTCCTCGGCCAGACCGGCTCGGCGGCCAATCCGAAGTGGCTCACCCTCCGCGTCTCCACCGGCGGTGTGACGGTCAGCGGCACCGCCGCCACCCCCACCTCCGTCCACGGCACCGTGATCGCCCCCAACGGCACCGTGACCCTGACCGGTACCAGCACCCTCAACGGCACCGTGACCTCCGACCGCCTGACGATCAACGCCAGCGCCCTGCTCAACGATCCCAGCCTCTAATTCCCAAACTCACACACTAACATGAAATCCATCAGCAAATCCTTCCTCCTCGTCGCGGCCCTCGCGCTCACCGCCGTGAGCCGCGCGGCCACCTTCGATTTCGCCTACACCTTCGGCGACGGCACGCTCGTCACCGGCCGGTTCGACGGCGTCCAGAACGCGGGCGATCTGGCGATTGCCTATTCCTTCCCGCTCACGGCCGACTTCCCGATCGACGCCTCGGAAGGGCTCAACGCCCAGTCCTGGACGATGACCGCCAACGCCCCGGACGGCGTGCCGACGGCCGGCCTCCTCGCCCTCGCCGGCCTCGGTCTGGTCGGCCTGCGCCGCCGGTTTCTGAGCTGAGGCCCGCTGCCCACGCCGGTGCGTTCATCGCGCCGGCTGGCAAAACGACCGCCGGGTGTCGTTCAACGCCGCCCCCTGCTCCACGCTGGTCCCGAACTCATTGTTTAGCTTTTGTCCCCGTCCGAACCGTCGTTAACTCGCGGTTCGGACGTTTTTTTCCCGCTTCCTTATTCCGATGTCGCCCTCCGCCAAACGCCTTCTCTGGCCGCTCGCCGCTCTCGCCCTCGTCGCGCTGGCGCTCTTTTTCTTCCTGCGCCGGCCCAGCCCGCCGCCGCCCGCCGCGGCCT
>JAPLTR010000650.1 GCA_026398065.1 Verrucomicrobiota bacterium
CGAGTCCGCCCTGAGCGCCATGAAGGCCGCCGGCGCCACGCTCGTCGACGTCCGGTACCCCGAGGCGATCCTCAAAATTCGCACCGATCTCTACAACGCGATCCGCCGGCCCGAGTTCAAATGGCAGATCCAGGACTACCTCGCCACGCTCAAGCCCGGCTTCCCCAAGACCCACGCCGATATCCTTGCGCTCTCCGAAAAGATCACTGGCCCCACCAACGGTATTTCTCAGAACAACGGCCGCCTCGCCCTCTACCGGCAGGAGGCAAAGGCCCTCCCGCTCACCGACCCCGCCTATGTCGCCGCCGTCACGCACGGCCTCGCCTTCGTCCGCGACTCCCTCAGCGCCCTGATCGCGACCAACAAGCTCGACGCGATCGTCTATCCCACGAGCCCGCGCCGTCCGGCCAAGATCGGCGAAGAGGCCGGCCCTGGCACCGCGTCCCCCACCGCGCCGCAGCCGAATTCCCCCACGAACTTCGCCAACCTCTCCGGCTTCCCCGATCTCATCGTTCCCGCCGGCTTCACCACCAACGGCCTCCCGGTCGGCATCAGCTTCTTCGGCCCCGCCTTCAGCGAGCCCAAGCTGCTCGCCCTCGGGTACGCCTACGAGCAGGTCACCCACGCCCTTCGGTCGCCCGTCAACACGCCCGCCCTCCCCGGCGAATCCTTCGACTACTGATCCGTCCACCTTCTCCCTTCGTGAAAATCCTCACCCGCTCCGTCCCTCGCGTCCTCGTCCCGTCGCTGATCTGCGCGTTGTCCTTTGCTCCCATCGCGCGGTCCGCTGCCGCTCCGGCGCCCGCCCCGGTCTTCGTGATCGAGGAAACCACCATTGCGAAGCTGCACGCCGCGTACCTCGCCAAGACGACCACCGTCCACGCCGTCGTCCAGGCCTACCTCGATCGCATCACCGCCTACGACCAGCGCGGCCCGCACATCAATTCCATCATCAACGTCAACCCTCAGGCCCTCGCCGAGGCCGACCGCCTCGACGCCGCGCTCGCCGCCGCCGGCGGCAAGATCCCCAGCCCGCTCTTCGGCGTTCCCGTCCTTGTTAAAGACTGCATCGACGCCCTCGGCATGCCCACCACCGCCGGCTTCCAGGGTTGGAAAAACTACTACGCGCCCACCGACGCCCCGCTTATCGCCAAACTCAAGTCCGCCGGCGGCATCATCCTCGCCAAGGTTTCCCTCTCCGAGTTCACCAACGGCGGCGGCGACAACATCAACTCCGTCCTCCCCGGCTTCGCCCGCAATCCGTACCATACGGCCTACGCCACCGGCGGCTCCTCCGGCGGCACCGGCGCGAGCATCGCGGCCAACTTCGGAGCCGTCGGCATCGGCACCGACACGGGCGGCTCCATCCGCATGCCCTCCGCGCACAACGCCCTCGTCGGCCTCCGCCCGACCGTCGGCCTCGTCTCGCGCACCGGCGTGATTCCCAACAACAGCGTCCGTGACACCGCCGGGCCCATGACCCGCACCGTCGCCGATCTCGCCCTCACCCTCGACGCCATCGTCGGCGCTGACCCGCTCGATCCCGCCACCGCCCGCGCCGCCGGCCACATTGCCCCCACCTACACCGCCGCGCTGAAGAAAGACGCGCTCAAGGGCGCCCGCCTCGGGGTCCTCCGCCAGGTCTTCACGCCGAAGATCACCGACCCGCGCATCCTCGCCAATTTCGAGCAGACCCTGGCCGAGCTGCGCGACGCAGGTGCCGTCATCGTCGATGATTTCTACGTCCCCGAAATCGAAAAGCTCCCCCGCGCCCCGCAGACGCCCGCACGCAAGAAGGCCGACTTCATCAAGTGGTTCGCCGACCACCCGGGCATCCCCTACGGCACGCCGCAGACCCTCGCCGACTCCAAGCTCGCCCATCCCCTCCACCAGGCCGCCCTCGAGGCCATGGCCGCCTCCGGCCCGCCCGAGACCGACCCTGCCACCATCCAGGGCCTCGAAACTG
>JAPLTR010000605.1 GCA_026398065.1 Verrucomicrobiota bacterium
TCGTGTGGCTGGTGTCGGCGCCGATGGTGTCGGTGGTCGAACAGGGTCTGAATCTCTTCCTGCTGGGCAAAGTCGTGGCGGTGGTCGCGTTTGTCTTCGACGTGCTGGGGCTGCCGATCGAGCAGCGCGGCAACGTGCTCACGCTGCCGACCGGCAACGTGGGCGTGGAGGACGCGTGCTCGGGCATCCGCTCGCTCACGGCGTGCCTGTTTGCGGGGTCGTTTCTCGGCGCGGTGTTTCTGGAGAAACTGTGGAAGAAGATCGCGCTGGTGGCGGCGGCGATGGCGCTGGCGTTTGTGACGAACCTGGGCCGCAGCCTGTTTCTGACGGCGTGGGCGTATCGCCACGGACCGGCGGCCATCGAGGGGACGGTCCACGACGTGGCCGGCTATGCGGTGCTGGGGCTGACGGTGGCCGGACTCCTCTGCCTGCTGCCGCTGCTGAACCTGCGCTTCATGGCGGGGGCCGCGCCGGACCGGAAACCGCCGGCACCGTCAGGAACGTGAAGGCGTTTTTCGGGGCGAGGTAACGCTTGGCGAGACGCGCGAGGTCGGCCTGGGTGATGGCCGCGATGTCGTCCGTGCGATCGCGGGCGGCGGGAAGGCGGGCCGGACTCAGCTGGGCGTCGAGGAGGACGGTCGCCCCCCAATAGGCGTTGGTGCGGCGATCACCGGACATCTGGTGGAGATAGGGCTGGTGTGCGCGGACAAACTCGTCGGCCTCGGGGCCGCTGGCGGCGAGCGCGGTGGCTTCGCGCTGGATGATCTGGAGCGCCTGCTGGGTCCGCCGCGGTTCGACCTCGGCGTAGAGGGTGAAGTAGTTGAGCTTCGCGAAACCCGGAGTGATCAGAAACGCGGCTGCGGGGGAGTAGGCGGTGCCGAGTTCCTCGCGGAGGCGGATCCGCAACCGGTCGCTCAATACCTGGGAAAGCAGCCGGCACCGGCGCTCCTCATGGGCGTCCTTCAGGTCGGGCGCGGGCCAGTAGCAGGCGATGGCGGCACGCCCGAGCTTGGCGTCGATCCCGTAGACCTGGGGTCCGGACTGCGGGCGGGCGAAACCCTGCGAGGCGGCGGAGCGGGTGTCGGCGCGCGGGCGACGCGCGGGCAGGGCGCCGAAGGTGCGGCTGAGGGCCTCGCGGGTTTCGTCCCAGGTGATATCGCCGACGACGCTGAGCTCGATGGCGCCATGCTTCAGCTGGGGCTCCAGCCAGGCGGAGAGTTCGGCGAGGGTGCGGGCGCTGAGCTCCTGGCCCATTGGCGGGCCGAAGCGGGGGTCGCCCCGGAACATCACGCGCGGCGCCTGCACCATGATCGGTCCACCCGGTGAGGCGATCAGCGACGAATAGAGCGAGCCGAAGCGGGCGCCGGCCTCGCGCAGGATTTCGGGCCGGTACGCCGCGTCGGTCAGATGAGCCGCGAGGAGCTGGAGACAAAAGAGGAGGTCGCGGCGGGCGCAGCGAGCCGTGAGCAGCGAGGCGTCGGTGCCGACTTGGAATCCATAGGTGAGCGAGCGGCCGGCGACGAGGCGGGCGATCTCCTGCATGGTGTGGCGGCCGAGCCCGCCGGCGGTGAAGACGGTGTCGGCGAACGTATCGAGCCCGGGCTGTTTCGCCGGGAGGCCGAGCTTGCCCTCGCCGACCCGGATCCGGACCTCGACGGTGTCGGCGTCGAAGGTGGTGGCCTTGAAATTGGCCCGGACGCCGTTGGCAAACTGGGTCAGGCGGACGTCGAGATCCGCGACGACCTCGTCACGCACCAGCGAACCCGTCGGACCGAAATCGGTGTAGGCGAAGACCGGCGGGGCGAGCTCCTCGCGCGGGGGCGTGGGCTGCTGGCGGCTGACGTTGAGGGCGTCGGCGATCTGCTGGCGCGTGATCTTGAAGGACGGGTTGGCGGAGACGAAGACATGCGGTGCGGCCGAGGTCCACACCTCGCGAAAGGCCCGCGTGCAATCCTCCAGCGAGGCGGTGGCGAGGTCGGCGGCGAGGTCGCGCTGCTGCGCCTCCGGCGGGACCAGGACGAAGCCCTGCAGCAGGGAGTCGGCCAGCCGTCCGGCGAGCCAGCCCGAGGGCCAGGTTGGGGCGTTGCGCGCGGCCTGTTCGTAGCTGGTGGCGAAATAGGCCCGGGCCTCCGTCAGCTCCGAGGGGGTGAACCCGTGCAGCAGGGCGCGGCGGTGTTCCCGCTCGATTTCGCCGGCGACGATCTGCCACCCGTCGATCTTGCCCGACACGCCGATGGCGGCGATCTGCCAGCCGGGCAGCAGCGGGTTCAGCTGGGCGTACGGCGCGACAAAGGTGGCGTTGGGCTCGTGGGAGATGCGCTGGAGGCGCTGGTGAAACATGGCGAACGCCAGACCCTCGTGGAGCTGCCGCACGCGGCGCGCATGCGTATCCGGAGCCCGGGGACGCGGGACCGGATGCTCGAAGGCGAGGCCGACGCCGAGCAGGCCGGGGTCGGCGAAGATGTCCACGCTCGGCGGATCGGCGCGGTCGGGAATGAGGTCGGCGGGGTCGGGCCGAGGCTCCCCGCGGGCCGTGAGGCTGGAAAACTCCTCCATGATGAGCCGCGCGACGGCCTCGGGCTCGAGATTGCCCACGGCGATGACCGCCATGCGCTCGGGGCGGTACCAGGCGTCGTAAAACGCGACAAACTGGTCGCGCTTCAGGGCGAGGACGGACGCTCGCGTGCCGATGATGGGCCGGCGGACCTGACGCGAGCCGGAGAAGAGGAAGGCGGTGTTGGCCTCGGCGTTGCGGGCCCCCGGGGTGTCGCGGGTGGCTTTCTCGCTGAGGATGACCCCGCTCTCACGCTCGATGAGCGGGGCGACGAACGTGACCTCGTCGGCGTATTCGCGAAAGACGTGCAGGCCCTCGCGCAGCGTGGCCTCCTTGGTGTCGGGCAGCTCGAGGTGATAAATCGTGTGGTCGTAGTAGGTGAACGCGGCGCTGTCGGGGCCGAGCCCGAGGCCGAGCCGCTGGAGCGCGGCTGTGAGCGAGCCGGCCGGATGGGAGCGCGTGCCACGGAACGCCATGTGCTCGACGAAGTGAGCGAGGCCGCGTTCGTCGTCGGCCTCGTGCACCGAGCCGACCGCGACGAGGAGGCGGAGGGAGATGCGGTCGCGCGGCTCGGCGTTGGGGAGGATCAGGTAGCGGAGGCCGTTGGGCAGGGTGCCCTGCCGCAGACCCGGGACGGGCGGTAGGTCGCTCTCCGCGGAGGGCCAGACCTCCGCGGCGGCGGCGGCGAACGCGGAGGCGACGAAGAGCCACAACGCCCACGCGCACGCGAACGCCCGTTTACAGGATCGGGCGGCGATGGCGGGTGCGGGCCGGTCCACCGGTGGAAATCAGGGCTTGGGGGCTGGGACGATCACGACGCGGGAGGCGTGGTCGGCGCCGAAGTACGACTTCGCGAGGGCGGAGAGCTCGGCGGCGGTGATCCCCTCGTTGTCGGAGTAGCGCGAACGGCACCAGTCGAGCACCTCCGGTTTCTCCTGGGCGCGGGAGAGGACGGCGCCGAGCCAGTAGCCGTTGGTGCGGGCGCTTTCGCGCAGGCTGGTGAGGATGGGCTTCTTGGCGCGCTCGAGTTCGTCCTCGGTCACGCCCTTTTCCGCCAGGTCGGCGGCGAGCGCGGTGATGATGTCGCCGATCTTCTTGGTCTTCGACGGCTCGACGGTGGTGCCGGCGATCACGTAACCATAGCCGGGATACAGGTCGCCGGAGTTGCTGCCGGCGCCGGGGCTGTAGGCGTCGCCCAGCTCCTGCCGGACCTTGGTGCGGAGCCGGTCGCTGAGGACCTCGGCGAGGAGGGTGAGCCGGCGGGTGGCCCGGATGTCGGAGCCGCCGGTCGTCGGCCAGTAGACGCGGATCTCGGCCTTCGGAATCTCGGTGGCGATGGGGTATTCGCGGCTGAACGGCGTGCTCGGGAAGGCCACCTTGCGGAGGTCGTCGAGCGCGGGCTTCGGGTCGCGCTTCGGGAGGGCGCCGAGCGTCTGCGCGACGGCGGCGATGGTGGCGTCGAGGTCGATGTCACCGACGATGGCGAGTTCGATCGCGCCCCTGGCCAGTTGGGGACCGACCCACGCCTTCACCTCGTCGAG